>JAUZPJ010000073.1 GCA_030706025.1 Bacillota bacterium
ATTGAGGCATATTACCATAGTAGCAGCGGAAGAAAGTCAACTGAACGGTCGGAGGAGGTGTGGAGCTCCCCCCGTTCTTATTTGCAAAATGTTAGTTCAGGTGAAGAAAACTTACAACGTTATGTTAAGACCATAACCTATACCCCTCAGGAGCTTTATAAAAAATTAGGGATCACGAAATCGGTAATAGCGTTTACGGCAGGTGATTTTCAAATTTTGGATAGATCCGCTGCAGGTAGAGCCAAGAATGTTCGCGTGTTGGGTAAGACATATCCAGCAACTGAACTGCGAAAATTATTGGGGCTGTCCTCGACGGATATCGAATGGGTTGTCCAACCAGACCGTATAGCAATAACGTCATATGGTAATGGGCATGCTGTAGGAATGTCACAATGGGGAGCTAATGATTTAGCGAAAAGAAATATGAAAGTGGAAGGGATTTTGAGCCATTATTATCCGGGTACGAAGATCATGAAGCTGGGATATAAGCAGTAACATAAAATTAAATTAAGTAATAGAAGAGTCTAAAAAGAGATTCATTCGGCAAGGCTAGACGTTAAGAGGTGAGTCGAATGAACCTGAGGAAATGGGATAAGAGCTGGATTTTGGTTTTGGGGAGTTCCTTTTTAGTAGCGGGTCTAGTTCTTTACGTTGGGTATCTAAGTCTCTTGTATGAACCTAGTCAAGAGAAAGCTCAAACTACAGAAGCAGTCCGGACAGTTTCCGCAAAAATAACTTCGAATGCGGAAGGGGAAACAAGTGGCGGAAAAACAGGCAATGTTTTAACAAAGTCAGGTGAACGGCCAGAAGTTGATGTAGGTCAAACTATACTTGGAGAGAAAAAGGCTACACTGAATTCGGCGGATTTATCTGAAGCCGAAAGCGGGTTGAATATTGCGGACTTTCCTAGTCCAGTACAAGGGAAAGTATTAAGAGGCATTGGGAATTACTATTCAGAGCCCTTTGATCACTATCTCTTCCATGGAGGCATAGACTATGCCGAACCTGAAGGTGCAATAATCCGTGTTACGCATGGAGGAAAGGTAGTATTTGCTGGTCAGGACCCGATCCTCGGACAGAAAGTAACCTTAGATTGTGGTGGAGGATGGATGGTTACGTACGGAGGCCTAGAAAACCTCAGTGTCAACAGTGGCGATAACATAGGGACTATGGATAAAATCGGACAAGTAGGCTTCTTTTCAGGGGCAGAAGGGTTAGGTAATCAACCCCAGCTTCATTACGAAGTTTGGCATAGCGACGAAGTACAAAGGCCGGCTTAGAGGCAACTTAATGATGTCTCCCGACATTTAAATAGAACACACAGTATTTACCAAGTGAGGACATCCTTTTGTGGATGTCTTTTTTCATTGAGTATGCATATAAATGTACTAAACTTGTGGACGAAGGAGGGCTTTGCATGCAAGAATATATACGTAAACGGGTGCTCGATATTGGGACTTATATCTTGGAATCGAGTGCAACAGTTCGGCAAACGGCTGATGTTTTCGGTGTTAGTAAGTCGACTGTACATAAGGATGTGACAGAACGCTTACCCTTGGTGAATGAAAAGCTATCCATGGAAGTAAAGCATATCCTTGAGACCAACAAGGCGGAACGTCATATTCGTGGTGGAGAGGCTACTCGAAAAAAATATCAGGAAAGTTAAAAAGAGTAATTCTTTTCTGGGATCGTAATTTTCATAGTAGAAAGTGAAAAAAGGTTAAAAATTACAAAGGGATTAGCAGTTTTATCACGAATGAATTTTAAGTAGTAAACTGTAATAGCGAATCTCCCGTGAGGGAGATTATGCTATTTGTTTATATAACAATCGTAAGATGGACAAGCTAATAGGATGAAAGGGGTTATCTCAGCTGATGTTCGGAATTGATCTAGGAATAGATTTGGGTACAGCAAGTGTTCTAGTTTATGCTAAAGGAAAAGGAATAGTTTTGCATGAGCCATCTGTGATTGCAATAAACCGCAATACGAATAAACGTATTGCAGTGGGAGAAGAAGCACGATTAATGATTGGCAGAACACCTGGGAGTATTGTTGCAGTTCGTCCAATGCGTGACGGGGTAATAGCGGATTATCAGACTACAGAGCTTATGCTGAAATATTTTATTGAAAAAGCAGGTGCTAAGCGCTGGCCCTTTTTCAGGACTCGTGTCGTGGTTTGCATTCCTTCCGGAGTAACCGAAGTGGAACAACGGGCAGTTAAACAGGCGGCTTATCAGGCTGGAGCAAAAGATGTTAAAGTGGTTGAAGAACCGTATGCCGCAGCGTTGGGAGCCGGACTGGACATTTCTGGTCCGACTGGAAGTATGGTCGTGGATATAGGCGGTGGTACAACAGATATTGCTGTGCTTTCCCTTAATGGCATTGTGGTAAAAAGGAGCCTTCGGGTTGGCGGAGATAAATTTGATGAGGCTATAAGCAGGTATATTCGCCGTGATCATAATCTTATGATTGGCGAACGTACTGCCGAAGAAATAAAAATGGCGGTTGGATCAGCTATACCAGAAGGGCGTCCAGCTGCGGATATTGACGTCCGGGGACGGGACTTAATTACTGGTTTACCCAAAACCATAAGGGTCAATTCCCAAGAGTGTTTTGTGGCCCTTGAGGAGTCGGTTGAAACGATTGTCACCGGAGTTAAAGAAGTTTTGGAACGGACACCTCCGGAATTATCCTCAGATATTCTTGACAAAGGGATTATCCTTACGGGGGGGGGATCTTTAATGTACGGTTTTGACACGCGCCTTTCGCGTGAGACTGGCTTGCCGGCTAGCTTAGCCGAAGATCCGATTTCCTGCGTAGCCTTGGGTACTGGTAAGGTATTAAACGGCTGTTTTAAGGGTTAATACAGTTTACAAATTTATAGTTAAAACCTTCAAAGGTCCAAGGATAGTAGCCATATCTGAAACGAGAATCTGTTTCGATAAGGCGCTCTCTTTGGATTTCCTTGTTAGGGAAAGAAAGTGGTCAATTCACTAGCTTAATGAAAGGAAAGATCACATGAGAGTAAACATTTTGGGGGTTACAGTTGACACATATTCTATGCCACAGACAGTGGAGAAGTTCCGACAATCGGTGGAAGGTCAGGTTAAGATGCGCGTGGTCACTGCTAATCCCGAAATGATTTATGCATCTAATCACGATCAAAGGTTGAAGCAGCTCATTAATTCGGCAGATATTGTAACTGCGGATGGAATTGGGGTGGTTTGGGCCGCCCGGAGGTTGGGGACTCCAGTTCAAGAAAGGGTAACAGGGATCGATTTGATACAGGCGCTGTTCCCAGCTGCCAATGAAGGAAGATGGAGAATTTTCTTTCTAGGGGGGAAGCCAGGGGTTGCCGCAAAGGCCGCGGATAAGGTTGCTAGGAAATACCCTGGAATTCGTTTGGATGTAATGCATGGTTACTTTAGTGCTGAAGAAGAATCCCATATTACGGAAAGGATACAGCGGTTTCATCCAGATGTCTTACTTGTCGGTATGGGTGCTCCTCAACAGGAATATTGGCTTGTCAAACACTCCGGGTTGGCAACGGTAAGTATGGGTGTGGGCGGAAGCTTTGATGCTTTGGCAGGTACAGTAATTCGCGCACCAAAGTGCATTCAAGAACTTCATGTTGAATGGCTCTACCGCTTATGGAAAGAGCCAAAGCGTTGGAAGCGTCAATCAGTTCTGCCACGGTTTGTCGTGAAAGTACTTTGGCAGGGATTTCGACGTAAGACCCCCTAAAAGAAATTATTCCTTTCGTAGAAGTGAATAGGAGGAAAGAAGGCATGCCAGACTGGGAAGAACAATCAACATGGCAGCGTCTTAAAGAGGAAGCGGAGCTCCGAGAGGATTTCTTAGCTGAATCTAAGACGTTTATTCGTCATGTAGCTAGCCAGGCATGTTTCCGTTCTTTGGAATGGGGCCGAGATGAAGAATTGTCCGAGGCGTTAATTGCCTTTAATGAAGCCATTGATTTATTTATCCTTGATAAAGGAGTACCGTTTCTGGCTTATGCTAGGGTATTGATAAAACGTCGGTTGATCGATTATTATCGAAGGCAGAAGCAGAATCTACAGCAATCCATATCGTTTGACCATGAGGAAATTGGACGTAGTTTAGATGTTCATCTTGGCCTGGAAGAATTCAGAGAGCGGGAGCAGAATGCTGAACGGTCAGCGGAAATCCAACAGTTTTCAAAGGCTTTGACGGAGTTTCAGCTTACATTTCAAGACTTGGTTGCAGTTTCTCCAAAACATCGGGATTCACGCGAGACTTTACTTCGGGTGGCTCGAGATTTGGCCCTTGATCCTGAGCTTTGGCTTCACGTCAAACAAAAAGGTAAGGTTCCGATGCAGGCTTTAGCTTTAAAAACTCAGGTTCATCCAAAAGTATTAGAACGGGGACGAAAGTATATCTTAGCTGTCGCCTTACTGATAGCTAACCAATATGATTACGTTTATCTTAGGGAATATGTACTTCCACAGGAAAGGGGGCGAAAGGATGGGTAAAATGAAAGCCGTGGTTTTGGAAAAGTCCGGCTCAAACTATACAGTGTTGGGCCAGAACGGCACCTTTCGCCAAGTATATAGACGGAAGGCTGCTGAGATAGGCGAGGAAATTGAAATTCGCTCAGAAATAGAAATCTTCAGTGGTTTGCGCGTCTGGGCTGGAATGGCTGCAGTTTTTCTTTTGGTTTTGACGGCCTTATTCGGTTGGAATTTATATCAAGCACCAACTGCGGTTGCATTACTTTCAGTCGATATTAATCCCAGCGTACAATTCACCATAGATTCCCAAGGGCATGTGTTAAAGCTACAAATGGAAAACGAGGATGCTAAGCATATGCTGAGCAAGACTGACCTTAAGGGGAAATCCCTAGATGTGGCCTTGGGCCAGATTGTCAGTGAAGCCATCAAGCAACAATTTCTCACCAACGAGCACCATTGGGTCGTATTAGGGTACGCTCCATTGACCGATAAAGACTCTGTGGAGAAGCCTAAAGAGCTCAATCAAAATGAGATTATGGCTTTGGTTACGGAAAAGACCGAGCAACGATTTAATCCCCAAGTCGCTGTGTTTGACCTTGATTCCCAAGAACGTGAGCTTGCAAAAAAAGAAGGTTTGACATTAGGCGAGTATGGACTTTGGAAGACAGCTCAAAAGGCAGGGGTTATAACGCGACCGGAGATGCTAAAAGAAACATCGGAGCGGGTCCGTGTGCTTGATAATCCGCAGGTTCAAGAGCAGATTAAAGAAGGGCAAAAGGGACGGCAAGACTCTGGATCAATCGGTGAACCAAAGAAAGAGGGAACGGGAAAGCCACCTGATAAGTTGTCACCCTCCCAGATTCCTAATCCAATGCCTGAAAGGGATAAGGGACAAGACGATTCAAAGAACAAACAGAAGGATTCAGAGAATAACCAACAAAAAGATCAGCGAAGTGAAAACGGACAAGTAGAATCTAAAGAGAAAGTTCTTACCAACAGCAACAGTAGCGCACATAGAGCCGAGGAGATGCCCTCTAGGGGAAATAATGATCAAGACGTATCCAAAAATGATAGTAATCCTAAACAACAAGAAGCACACAAGAACCATTGAAAGGGTTGAGCGAATTTCCGCTCAACCCTTTTTTCCGTCTTCTAGAACAACCTCCTTTTTAGGTTAGTTATTGTCAAGCAAGTGCGTATAGACTCGTTCTGTCTCTTTGATCATTGTTTCAATTGAAAATGTAGGCCAACGTTTGTGGCCGGATAGAACAAGGGATTTAGCCAAATCTGGATGCGTTATGATCGATGCACATGCTTCGGCTAACCCTTTCACATTCCCTGAGGGAACTAGGAGGCCGTCTTTTCCATCTCGAACAACCTCGGGAATTCCGCCGACAGCACTGGCAACGATGGGAACTCCGGCTTGCATCGCTTCAAGAAGAACCAGCCCCATGCCTTCACTAATAGAAGGAAGGACGAAAAGGTCCATGGCTGGAAGCGCTTCATAGGCTTTAGGAAGATATCCGGTAAGAGTATAGGGGATAGCGGTATGTCGAAGCTCTAAGTCAAGGTCTTGGTGCAGGGGGCCATCTCCAATCAGTAAGAGGTGAAGGTTCGGAAAAGAGGGACGTAGTATGGTAGCTGCTTCGATTAAATGAATTTGTCCTTTAGTTGGGTGGAGACGGCCGATTGTTCCAAGGACAAGGGCATCTGCAGGGATTCTCCACTGAGTGCGGAATCGTTGGCGGGAAAAATCTCGATCAGCAAAGGATATCGGAGTTTGACCATTATAAATGGTAACGAGATTCTTACCCCCCCTTGAAGCGACTTCTTCAGTCAAATATTCGGATACAGTAATAATTTCTGATGTTAAGGGCAAAGTTAGGCGGTCTAACGTTAAGGCCACAAGGGCTGACCAGGGGGAACAATAGTCGTGGGCAAGTGAGCTATGGACGGTGGTTATGCTGGGAATTCCTGACCATTTGGCCCCTAATCGTCCCAGAAGATTAGCCCGGGAACCATGGGTATGAACAAGGTCTATTTTTTTTCGACGCGACCAGCTAACCAAGCTAGGAAGGGGAGAAAGGTCAAGGGGGTAACGCATAGAAAAAATTCGAGTGGAGATCATATTATCCTTAGCAAGGTCTGCAAAGGGTCCATTGATTAGACAGGCCAGATGGGGAGTGAAACGCTCCCGATTTAAGCCCTTAAGCAAGGATAATACATGTTGTTCAGCGCCTCCGATTTCTCCTCCTCCGATAATATGTAAAATATTGTAGGTTCTCATAGCAATATCTTCCCTTCAGCCTCAAACTTGGTTATACTATTTATGGGTGGGAAAAGATCTAATTCCCATCATATGCAAAGTGATCAATATCTGCAAGTTACATGTTTATTTTAAGGAGGAATTTTGTTGTTAGAAAGCCAAGAGATCCAGGAGATTATTCCCCATCGTTATCCCTTTCTTCTGGTAGATCGTATCATAGAACTTGAGGTCGGAAAAAGGGCGGTAGGGATTAAGAATCTATCGATTAATGAGTCTTTTTTTCAAGGCCATTTTCCGGGTCACCCCATTATGCCTGGGGTTCTTATTATAGAAGCACTAGCTCAAGTTGGAACTGTAGCCATTCTAAAAATGCCGGAATATCACGGTTACTTAGGGTTGTTTGCGGGGTTAGATGATGTAAAGTTTAAGAGACAGGTTGTTCCTGGAGATCAGCTTCGCTTGGAAGTGGAACTTTTAAAGTTGCGTAAAACATATGGCATGGCCAATGGCAAAGCGTACGTAGGAGATGCTCTTGCGGCGGAAGGCATCCTTAAATTCTTTCTAGAGCGGAAGAACCCTGCTCAGTGATCGGTTCAACTTTACAAAAACAAATGAGCAGAGCTAGGAGTAATACAGCACGACCCCTAGCTCTTTTTTTAGCCTTTAGTGTTCTCGCTAACGGCCTTTACTTCCCGAAAGAGTGGATTTTTTTTGGATTCGCTTTATCTGGTTATATTCTTTTATCTTACTCGTATCAAAGGTTTAAGTTGGATAAAGGGATAGTTTCCCCTTTTGGACTAACAGATGCTTTACTTATGGGAATGTTCTTTTTATCGATCCTTGGGGTACTTCATCCTGTCAAAGTTAAAGACGGTCTGATTGAAGCATTGAGTTGGGGAACCTTTTGGCTTGTTTATCGTCTGGGGACTCACATATCCAGGGATGAAACAGCAAAAGAATACTTAGTGCGATCCATTGGATGGCTTTCAATCATTGTGGCGATCGTTGGCTGGTTACCCTGGGTGAGCAAAGTGGCGGGAAGATTAAGTTCTGTCTTTGGTTATTCAAATGCTACAGCAGCCTTTTTAGGAGCAGCATTATTACTCTATTCACAAAGTGTGCCAGTAAAGGTCTTCTTAGGGATCTCCTTATTAAGTACTGGTTCACGGGCGGGTGTGGGACTATTTCTAGTTTTATTCGGGGGCCAGCAACTCTTGTTCTGGTTAAGATACCATAGAACATCTCCAATAGTGGCAACCCGTCAGCGGTTATTGACGGGTCTGGGGGTGATCTTGTTGGGCGTTGCGGGGATTGTTTTCATGTTACTCTATTATAGGCTGGCCTTAAAGAATCTCACGGCTTGGAGTTTTATGTCTTCGAGTTGGCAGGAACGGCTGGCCTATTTTAAAGATGGTATAAACTTGGCTTGGCAAGCAAGAGGATATCCCCGCGCCGGAGGATGGATGGCCTTTCCTACAGTTCAGCACGTTCCGTATTGGACTGCGGATCCCCATTCAAGTTTCATTCACGTTTTACTAAATCAAGGGATAATCGGCATTCTTTGTTTAGGGATATGGGGTTGTTACTTATTGGGATATTTATGGAGAACCCGGAAAAGGAGATCCCAAGTACAGGTCCGTGTGGGAGGGGCTTTACTCTTTTTAATATTACATAGTCTGGTAGATGCTGATTTCTCCTTTGGTTCCTTAGGTCTTTTATTTTGGATGCTTTTCGGGAGTTTTCAATTCAGAGACGAATGCCCCAGTCCTCTCTTATTTAAGTGGAACAGATTTGTAGTTAACTTGAGCAGCAAGGGTGTGCTGGGGTTAAGTCTAATTCTCTGCTTGGCCTGTGGGAGTACACTCATAAATCCTTCGCTCCTGGAGAAAGAGAAAAGCTGGAATATACAAGCCCGTTATTGGTCGGAACAGGATCCTGATAAAACGAGGGTTCTTTGGGATAGGAGTTTGAACTGGGATCAAACACAAATCGCTGCTCGGCGGGAGCAGGCAGAATCAATCTTAAAGCAAGGAAATATAGAATCCGGAATGAAGGCCGTAGAAGAAGTGCTTCACTGGCAGCCGTTAGATTTAGAAGCGTATGAATGGGCTCAATCGGTTGTCTGGGATGCAGCAGAAGTACAGCGAAAAACACAAAGTAAAACGGCCATTACACTCTATCGCTGGATCGAGGGAGTGCCGCAGAAAATTAGGGAGAAAGTCAATAATCTCAGTTTTACAGAGCGACTGCTTTGGAAGAATTACAGCAGTTTTTTACCGTCAGAACATATTAAACTCTTAGCAGACTATGCACGACAAAGACAACTTACGCAACCCCCGCCTAGAACATAAGTTGTGGATAGGAGGGGGTTTAGATGATTTTGCTCGGCGTTATATCAATCTTGGGAGTTCTATTGTGGAAGCTGAATGCCTGTTTAGAGTGGACCATCCCACTTAGATGCCAAGCCAAAATTGAATCCTTGAGGAAAAGGCTTAGCAGGAAAACACGTAGTTTAAATTATGTCTGGGAATCGTGGCCGGGGGAGGGAGAGCTAGAGAAGAACTTTTGGCGTCTTCAAAAGGAATTACCTCTGTTAAGGAAGCAATTTCAGGTGCCGCTCTGGATTGAAGTTCATGTCGGACAGGGCAGAGATACAAAGCGGGACGAAAGATATCTATCTTGTCTTCAGCGTCGATATCCGGAGATCGAAGTAAATTTGCGCCCTCTTAGTAGAGAGGGTCGGGAAACATGTGGTGATACATAAAACTGCATCAGAAGTAGGATAGAACGACTGCTGATAGAGGCAGGAATGAATATGAAGAGAGGGGTATGTATGCAATTTTTCCTGACGTTAAATAAAGATGATAACGTCAGTTTTTCCCCTGTTCGGGAGATGGACAGGCATTCAGAGGTCACGAGTTATTTGAACGTACCCCTAGATTTGTTGACTATCCAGATTGTTTTGAAGCGTCTGCTTCGACGGAGTTCCGCCAGTTTTTGGTTTAAAGCATCTAAACGGAAGAATGTTAAAGTAGAGATACTAGAAATTCTTAAAGCTCTAGGTTGGGAGGTGCTAGCCTTAAGATGGGAGGACATTGGCATTTCTTCAGAAATTCATCAAAATCGTGGAGATAAGGAAGATGAAGTTTTCAACAGGCTTGTGTCAGGAAGGCAGCTTTCAAGCGGTGATCTGCATAGACTAGCTCGAGAACTTAGGATTAGCGACGAGACGATCATAAGACTTGCGCATCGAAACGTGGAGCAAGGAAGAGCTCTATGGGTCCCCGCTGTGAAGCCACGGGGCAGGGGGTGGCAGTGTCAACGCTGTGGGGAAATGGAGGTAGAGGAGTGGCCAAGTCCCCACGGTACTGCTGCAACATGCCGAAGTTGCGAGAGTATCGGGCCAAGTACCTCATTAGATGCC
>JAUZPJ010000074.1 GCA_030706025.1 Bacillota bacterium
AACTGATAACCGTTTCCACTCGCCTCTCCCCGCCCAAATCCCGTCATACTATTTGCCACATGCCACCCGATTTTACAACCAATAATCGGGTCGTTCACCCCTTTATTTTTTATTTACATACCTTAACCTAAAACTGTTAATTTAATTTATACCGACCTATATTATAACAGATTATTTGATTATTTTCCCGACCCTACGACTTTTCTCCCCGGCGCAATTATATAACCCGAGAAACATTAGATGGTGATGGTATATAACCATCACCATTTCCCTTAAACTATTCGTTTAATTTTAGGTCCTTCCGTGCATGTGAAAAACTTTCGTTGTTGGTATTCGTCTAGCCTTGACCGAAATTTACATTTCTCTGGGTTATTCTATAAATGTTTTATCCTTCACTCATTGGTTCCTTACTCATTGTCAACATCTAAGACTCCAGCCATATACCCTTAAACACATAAGAGGCTGGACCCGTCATATAGACATGATTATCTTGTCCCCATTCAATAAATAGATCTCCACCCGGCAAATGAACGGTCACAGCACGTTCTGTCTTCTGATTCAGCACAGCGGCAACAGTAGAGCCGCAGGCACCCGTACCACATGCCAATGTAGGCCCAGCGCCCCGTTCCCAAACTTTCATGGTCATTTCACGAGGGGAATCGATACGAATAAATTCAACATTGGTTTTACGAGGAAACAATGGGTGTTTTTCAATAGCTGGACCAATACGGTCAAAATCAAGCTTGGCAAAATCCTCCACGAAAATGACACAATGTGGATTCCCCATAGATACGGCAGTGTATTGAAATGTTTCTCCTAAAACTTCAAGTGACTTCCCAACAACCGGCTCACCTTGACCTAGAACCGGGACAAGTTCCGCACGCAAAATGGGCTCACCCATATCCACTCTTACACCTTGAACTTGACCATCTTGGATATTTAATCCTAAGGTTAGAATACCAGCAAGAGTTTCCACACGCATTGGATTATGTAAGACGATTCCTTGATCATAAACATATCGTGCAAAACAGCGCGAAGCATTCCCACACATTTCTGGTTCTGATCCGTCTGAATTAAAGATACGCATACGCGCATCGGCAACCTTCGACGGGAGTATTACGGCTAACCCATCCCCGCCGATGCCAAACTGTCGATGACAGAGCTTTTTAGCCAACTCGGGATAATCCACGTCCTCTGTAACGTTTAAATGGTCCAGGAAAACAAAATCATTCCCCAGCCCATGCATTTTGATAAATTCCATATCGCTCCCCCTTAATCGATATTTGATATTCGGAATGTGCATTTCAAATATCGAACGTAATCCTCCAGGAAAATTCAAACCAAAACTTTTAGATGGAGTTAAACTCCATCTAAAAGTAAGTTCCCAATATTCTACGTAAAATCTTATAAAAAGAATACTACCGTAGCTGAAGCAGGTCAAGTTTTGAACCAAGTATACAGCAGGAGTTAATCGAGCATTTAACCCTTTGCTATGGACGGTTTCCCTTGCCAACTGTTCTTCAAAAGCCGAGCAAATCCAATTAAAACGGACGGCCCACCTGCTACGCACAAAATCAAAATCCATTGCCAACTTTGCAAAGCGGTTGTCTTAAAAATTGCTTGTAACGGCGGAAGATAAATAACGCAAAGCTGCATAATCGTCGAAACCAGCACCGCTCCCACAAGATAGGGATTGGTAAAAAGACCCACTTCGAAAATTCCTCGTTCTTCAGACCGACAATCGAAGACATGGAACAACTGAGAAAATACAAGCGTGCTAAAAGCCATCGTTCGGGCACCTAGCATATTAACCCCCATAAAGAGTCCGACAACGAACACGAACAGAGTTCCAAGTCCAATCATAGTCCCCCGAACCCCAATCTTTCTACCCAAACCACGGGCAAAGATACTCTCACCTGGGGCCCTCGGCGGACGATTCATAATACCTGGTTCAGCCCCATCAACCCCCAGGGCCATCGCAGGCAGGCCATCTGTGACAAGATTCACCCAAAGAATCTGGATTGGCAGCAAGGGCAGCGGTAACCCTACGAGTGTCGCCAGAAACATGGTCAGAACCTCTCCCAAATTACAGGAAAGCAAGTAGCGAATAAACTTACGGATATTGTCGTATATCCCCCTGCCCTCTTCCACAGCAGCAACGATCGTGGCAAAGTTATCATCTCCCAAAACCATCGACGAAGCTTCCTTAGTTACATCTGTTCCTGTTAAGCCCATCGCCACACCGATGTCCGCCTCTTTGACTGCCGGCGCATCGTTAACCCCATCACCAGTCATAGCAACCACTTGCCCACGTTTCTTAAAGGCACGCACAATTCGCAGTTTATCTTTTGGAGTCACACGAGCATAGACGGAAATATCCTTGACACGCTCACTTAACTCTTGATCCGACATTCGCTCCAGTTCTTCTCCTGAAACAACGCCGCCGCCCGATCCTCGTATTATCCCCAATTCATGAGCAACGGCTTCTGCAGTCAAGCGATGATCTCCTGTAATCATGACCGGTTTGATACCCGCTTGGCGGCAAACTTTAATCGCTTTAGTGGCACTGGGACGCGGCGGATCAATCATCCCTAGGAGTCCGACAAACGTCAACCCCTGTTCTATATGCTCATCGAGAGGCTCTGAATCGGACATTGGTTTTTCGGCAACAGCTAAAACGCGGAGAGCATGCCGTGCCATTTCATCATTGGCCCGCATGATGCTTTGCTTACGTGCAGGGGAGAGCTCCAAAACCCCATTTGTCGTCAATTCCTGTTGACAAAGTTGCAAGACTTTATCCGGTGCCCCTTTGACATATGCTCTGCGACCTTGTTTCGTCTGATAAACTACACTCATACGCTTACGGTCCGAGTCAAAGGGTAATTCTCCGATCCGCTCTTGTTTTCGCTCTAGGACCTCGCGCCATATTCCCGCCTTGGCGGCGGCAACTAAAATTGCCCCTTCCGTTGGATCTCCCTCAATTCCCCATGGAGCGTCATTTCCCTTAGAACGAAATAACCCCGCAACTTGAACCCCTTTCTTGGTCAGCGTAGAATTGTTACACAAAGCAGCAATCTTTAAAGCCGCATTAAGGGGATCCCGTTCTTTCTCTGGATCAGCGCCCTTGAATTCCCCTTTAGGATCATACCCTTGTCCCGAAACGGAAATTCTTCGTCCATCCGAATAAATTTGTCGTACTGTCATTTCGTTCTGTGTCAACGTACCAGTCTTATCAGAACAAATTACAGTTGCACACCCCAACGTCTCTACAGCAGGAAGCTTACGAATGATCGCTTGACGTTTCACCATCCGCTGAACCCCTACCGCAAGAGCCACAGTAACAATTGCAGGCAAACCCTCTGGAATAGCCGCTACAGCTAATGAAACACCGGTGAAGAACATTTTATAAAAATCCTCTCCCCGTAATATCCCCGTAACCACAACAGCGACACAGACTATCACACTGATCAAAACCAACCATTTGCCAAGTTCAGCCAAACGTTTCTGCAAAGGAGTTTCTTCTTCTTCTACACTTTGGATCATTCCGGCAATGACACCCATCTCTGTTTCCATGCCAGTCGCCACAACGACACCGGCGCCCCGACCGTTAACCACAGAAGTCCCCATATACCCCATATTTTTGCGATCAGCCATAGGCGTAAGTTCTTCCTGAAGCGGTAAAATACTTTTGCCTACAGGGTGGGATTCCCCTGTCAGTGCAGATTCTTCTACTTGAATATTGACGGCCTGGATCCACCGAACATCAGCTGGAATGCGATCTCCCGCCTCAAGTAACACAATATCCCCGGGCACAACATCAGCTGCAGGAATACGTTGCTCTATTCCTTCGCGCAACACTCGTGCTTCAGGAGCAGTCAGGGAGCGCAGGGATTCCATCGAACGCTCAGCTCGAAACTCCTGAACAAAACCAAGGATGGCATTAATGATAAGAATCGCCAGGATCGTGATAGCATCAGCGATTTCTCCCAAAAGTCCCGAGACTACCGTAGCCGCCAGTAAGACTAAGACCATAAAATCCTTAAACTGGCCCAGAAACAAGAACACAGGGTGAACCCCTTTTTTGACCGCTAGGACATTGTTGCCGACCTCTTGTAATCTTCGACGTACCTCTTTAACACTTAACCCCTTGCCCGGATGTACATCCAAGACTTTGGCTACATCAAGCCAAGGCAAAACATGCCATGCTTGTTGCCGCATACTTTTTTCCTCCTTTGCTGTAGCAGTTATAAAAGGCTTTGTCCCTTTTGTAGTACATGCTTATTCCCAAAGAAGCCGAAAAATGCCTCGGCTAAACAAGTGTGTTATACTAAAAAAGATTCAATTATCGAAAGGAGTTCTCTTATGGCCTTAGACGGTGTGACCCTTGCCTATCTAGTTTATGAGCTTGCTCCCCTGCTTAACGGGGCGCGTATTGATAAAATTTTTCAACCCGAAAGGGAGGAAATCCATATCCTATTGCGTATGCAGCAAGGTTCAAAGCGCCTTTTACTTAGTACCGGCGCCACCTCCTCCCGCTTCCACCTCACTCAAGAAAGCAAAAAGAATCCTTCAACTCCCCCCATGTTTTGCATGATTTTGCGCAAGCACCTTGAGGGTGGCAAAATCTTAGGCTTACAGCAAAAAGAACTTGAACGTGTCGTAACCTTTGAGATACAGAATTACAACGACCGTGGAGATTTAGTTACCCTGCATCTTCATTTGGAAATCATGGGCAAACACAGTAATCTCATTCTGGTTGATCCGACAACAAGGACTATCCTTGACGGTCTTAAACGATATTCACATGCCACAAGCCGCTATCGTGAGGTCTTACCGGGAAGGACTTATCTATCTCCCCCCTCACAGGGAAAACAACCTCCCTTAGAGGACGAAGAACAATGGAGACATTCCCTATATGAGGAAGATCTTGACCGTCCTATTACCAGCATACTACTCACCCGTTTTGCAGGGATCAGCCCGGAATTGGCCCGAGAAATTGTAGTTCAAGCCGGATTGAATACAGAAAGCCTCCTCCATCAATGTGGGGATATCGACGTTTCTAGACTTTTCCAAGTTTATCGCAGGTTATGTAATCCCGAGGAGGTTCGTGACATTCAACCTTGCCTGTATTATCATCAGCCCCCCCAATCTCCCCCCGTGGCCTTTAGTTTCATACCCTTTCAACAATACCAAGAATTAAGAATGAAACCCACGTCCACATTAAATGACGCAATTACAGGCTTTTATCAGGCAAAATCCTCGAATAACACGCTTGAATCGAAACGAGGCTCTCTGCGCAAAGTCGTTCAAGAACAGCGCACCCATTTCATTAAGAAGCTTAAATTATATGATGAGGCCATGGCCAGCGCGAATTCTGGTTTAACGTATCAACGCTGGGGAGAACTCCTTACTGCCAACCTTTATCGCATACCTCTGGAGGCAGCTGAAGTCACTGTAGAAGATTATTATGACCCGTCTCTCTCTTCGGTCCTTATTCCCCTGAATCCCCACATCAGTGCCATCGACAACGCTCAGCGCTATTACAAGCTCTACAACAAAGCGAAAGCTACCTTGCTCAAAACAAAACCTCTCAAAGAAGCAGCGCTCGAAGAAGTAGCCTACCTCGATTCCTTACGAGTCAGCTTGGATCAGGCATTCACTCTCTCAGAACTTGATGCCATCCATCTTGAACTCGTAACCCAAGGGTATTTAGCAGGGAAGCATCTAAAAAAAGATAGCATCAAACCCAAAAAAGGCCGCTCTAATACGAAATCGGCCGCAAAAGTGAAAGCTCCTAAGGAAACTGTCCACCCTCGGGTCTACCGTTCGAGTCAAGGTCGAACGATCTTTGTCGGGAAAAATAATGCCCAAAATGATTGGTTGTCCTTACGCAAAGGCAAACCCAACGATCTTTGGCTTCACGTCAAACAGATTCCTGGTTCTCACGTTCTAGTTCCTCTCGAAGCTGGAGAAGAATTCCCAGACGACACTACCCTAGAAGAAGCTGCCGCTCTAGCGATCTATTACAGCCAATCCCGAGGTTCTTCTCAAGTGGCCGTGGATTACACCCATATCAAACAGCTCAAGAAACCAAACTCGGCCAAACCCGGTATGGTGATCTATGAACAGAACTGGACCTTATACCTCTCGCCCAAGCCGGAAGTTTTGGAACGATTGCTGGCTAGTGAAGAGGTAGAAGATTAAAGAAGATCAGAAATCGGCAAGCGATTTCTGATCTTCTTTTTGAGCTAAAAATTCTTGTGACCAAATTCATCATGGAGGGTGGGACTTATTTAACTTACAACGCGGAACCCATATGCCTCAAGTTTACGTTTCGCTTCTTCTAAAGATATACCGTGACGTTTAAGGCCTTCGACGACCAGCAATTTGCGGCCAACAGTTTGTCTTAACATGGGATTAGCAACTCCTTCTAAACCTATTTCAAGGAATATTGGGATCAGCTCAGGGTAATCTTCAGTAAGATCAAATAAGGAGCGCGTTAAATCTAGGATTCTAGATTCACTCAAAGCCTTCACCCTTTCTTGGCAATCGGTTTTTGTTGGTTATGTCTATGGTATAGATTATTTGCAAATATCCATTAAATTATCACGATGGTTTGCTTGAGTTCTTTCCTTCTCACAGATCAATAACACTATCAACAAAAAAAGTCTTGACACTTGAATCTGAATCGTTTAGAATCTACTTCAATAACTGAAATAATACTTAAACACGATGAAGGGAAGTTCTAAGCTCATTTAGTTTAGAGAGCTGACGGTTGGTGTAAGTCAGTCTAACAAGCTTAAGGATTCCATCCCGGAGTGGCCAATGATGAATTGAGACGGGTTCCGCCCGATAGCGCGGACATAAGTTGGCCGATTTGGCAACATGGGTGGCAACGCGGGAATAACCTCTCGTCCCTTATAGGGATGAGGGGTTTGTTTATTTTCAAGCGTCTGTATTCCTATACTTATTATCGGTTAAAACTTGGGTGGCACCGCGGAATTCCCGCCCCAAACTTGGGGCGGGCTTTGTTTTTTCTCAAGATACCCAATATAAACCATATAGGTTAAATACTATAAAGAAAGGATTATTTTATTAAATGATTTAGTGGAACGCTATTATTGCTATAACCCGGATATATTTCGCCACCGATAGAAGGGGAATCTCCGAAACTACTAAACCAACGTTAGTTTTCGGAAATAATCGATTAAAGAACTATTAAAGGAGGATTTTTTATGACAAGAGTATTCAATTTTGCGGCAGGGCCTGCCGTATTACCCGAGGAAGTGCTGAGAGAAGCAGCAGAGGAAATGTTAGACTACAACGGCACGGGGATGTCCGTTATGGAGATGAGTCATCGTTCGAAAGCTTTCGAACAAATTATTACTGAGGCTGAAAAAGATTTAAGAGATTTAATGAACATACCTGATAATTACAAAGTTTTATTTCTCCAAGGCGGAGCATCTCAACAATTTGCCATGATTCCTATGAACTTAATGAAAAATAAGGTAGCCGACCACATTAATACCGGACAATGGGCCAAAAAAGCTATTTCTGAAGGAAAGCTATATGGAAAGATCAATGTTCTGGCATCCTCCGAAGATAAGACGTTCACATATATCCCTGATCTTAAGGATATCAAGATTTCTGACGATGCTGATTATGTGTATATCTGCCACAATAATACAATCTACGGAACAAAATTTAATGAATTGCCAGAAACCGGCGACAAACTATTAGTTGCGGATATGTCTTCAGATATCCTATCTGAACCCGTTGACGTCACAAAATATGGCCTTATTTTTGCGGGTGTTCAAAAAAATATTGGTCCTGCAGGTGTGGTAGTCGTCATTATCCGTGAAGATTTGATTACTGATAATGTACTTCCAGGGACACCAACAATGTTAAAATTCAAAACACATGCCGATAATAAGTCACTTTATAATACTCCTCCGGCCTACGGTATCTATATTTGCGGCAAAGTATTCAAGTGGGTTAAGAAGCTAGGCGGCCTCGAGGCAATGAAGAAAAGAAATGAGGAAAAGGCAGCAATTTTATATGATTACCTTGATTCTAGTAAGCTCTTTAAAGGAACAGTCGTCAAAAAGGATCGTTCCTTAATGAATGTACCCTTTGTCACGGGTTTTGAAGAACTTGATGCTAAATTTGTCAAAGAAGCAAAGGCTGCCGGATTTGAGAATTTAAAAGGACACCGAACCGTTGGTGGGATGAGAGCGAGTATCTACAATGCCATGCCCATCGAAGGAGTCAAGGCTTTAGTAGAATTTATGAAGAACTTTGAAGCAGAAAATAAATAGAAATTAAGGAGTAGATGAAACAATGTATAAAATAAACTGCATAAATAAAATAGCCAATGTAGGACTAGACTTATTGACAGCTAACTATGAAAAAGTTGATACCTTTAATGAAGCAAATGCAATACTAGTAAGAAGTTCAAGTCTTCATGATGTAGAGTTACCCCCTACTATTGAAGCTATAGCCAGAGCTGGTGCTGGAGTCAATAATATTCCTCTAGATAAATGTGCCGAAAAAGGTATTGTCGTATTTAATACACCAGGCGCGAATGCCAATGGGGTTAAGGAAATTGTGATTGCTTCCTTAATGATGGCAGCTCGTGATCTTATTGGTGGAATTAGCTGGGTAAATTCCGTTAAAGATGATCCCGAGGTCGCTAAACTTGTGGAAAAAAACAAATCAAAATTTGCAGGAAGAGAAATTAAAGGAAAAAAGCTTGGTGTCATCGGACTTGGAGCTGTTGGTGTCTTAGCTGCTAATGCTGGAAATAAACTTGAGATGGATGTCTACGGCTATGACCCCTTCATTTCAGTAAATGCTGCCTGGAAACTCTCAAAATATATCAGACCTACAAAATCGCTGGAGGAGATCTATCAAGAATGTGATTTTATTACGGTTCATGTACCTTTAACGGATCAAACCAAAGGAATGTTTAATAAAGAAACCTTAGCGATGATGAAGGATGGAGTTAGTATCCTCAACTTCTCAAGAGATTCGCTGGTCAATGATGACGATATGATCGAAGCCTTGAAAGCTGGAAAAGTCCATCGATATATTACCGATTTCCCCAATCCCAAAGTATGCGGAGTTGAAGGAGTGATCGCTATTCCTCACTTGGGAGCTTCGACAAGTGAATCAGAGGACAACTGCGCAATGATGGCTGTTGAACAATTAATGGACTACTTGGAGAATGGAAATATCAAAAACTCCGTTAACTATGCCAACTGTGACATGGGAGTCTGCACTCAAGCCGGACGTCTAGCCATTTGTCATCGCAATATCCCTAACATGCTCAGCCAATTTACTACAGCCTTTGCTCAAGAAAACATTAATATTTCCGACATGACAAATAAGAGTAAAGGCCAATGGGCCTATACCCTCATTGATATTGAATCCACATCGAGTGACTGTATCGTTAAGAAAATTAGAGAGATTGATGGAGTTCTTAAGGTAAGAGTTATTAAATAATTTCTCCCATTTTACCTATACTCCAAAGTGCTCCAGAATCATTGGAAACATATCGATAATTCTGGGATGTTCCAACTTTACCGACATACCTGAAACAATCATTGGTACGGTCGAATCCTCTTCTTCCAGAGACCCATGACTCCCCCCTCCAGGGTGGATAGGCGCCCCTTCCGCGAAATACTCGTATCCTGAGGAAGCCGAAACGACGATTCGGCTTCCTCGTCGCGCCTCAAGGGCCGAAATTAAACGTGTCAACGCATCTGGAAACTTCCCAAATTCAATTCTTTCCTTGCCCATAACTTGCGCATCAACCACCGTCAAATCTCCTTCAATGGACCAGCTTTGCCCATATACATCCTCATAGGAGCCAATTCGGGAAAAGAAGAGTTTTTTTTCCGTGCCGCCTTGCATAACGCAATATCTATTATCAGAAACCTTCCAAGCGATCTGAGCATTGCGTGGATCTTTTGCCAAAATACCCACGATTTCGGGTAACAGTTCGCTCTCCCGTTGGAGGAGATAAACAAACGCCATACGTTCATTAGGGCAAATAGCAATCTCCGTGTTATTGTCCCTAG
>JAUZPJ010000075.1 GCA_030706025.1 Bacillota bacterium
AGATGAACGAACTTATATCTTCTGGCATGTTCATAAACGATGTGGACGAGAAGTTTAAGCTAAGAATTCTTATGACGATTTTAACAATGGAGGATTCTTTAACTAAGCTTATTGAGGTTTTTGATTACCCACAAGAAATTCCCAAAGTCATAGTTTACAACAACAAAAAAGAAATGTTTAGTTCAGAAGATGCCATTTTGCTTTCCTATTTTAATCTAATTGGAATAGATATTGTGATTTTTACTCCCACAAATTATTTGACGATTGAAAATCATCTTAAACCTGATTTGTTTGATATACATCAGCTTTCGTTGGTAAAATATGATTTAGCACTTCCATTATTAGACGTTTCAGAGGCAACAGTTAATAAACAAGGACTATTTGCGCGTTTTTTCAATTTCCGAGGATAATTGGACTCTTTAAATAGTGATCCTTGGAGTGACTGTTAGTTTAGTATAGAAGACAATTATTTTATGAAAAGAGGAACGAAGATGGAAATTCAAGGTTTTACGACGACATTAACGGAGGATAAAAGCTCGGTTCCAGCCCCAATACCGGAATTTGATCTCGAAAAGAAAAAAAATGAAGTCATGGCTAAAGTCCAAGAAAGCCCCGAGGTTCGGAGTATAGTTCGGCAGATTAACCTAGATGATGTTGGTTCTATTATGACCTTTGGCAAAAGCACAGCCGAAGAGGTTTCTCGGTTTTCGGATGCCATCCTTCACTCTATGCAGTCGACCAAGGTGGAGGACTCAGGAGAACTCTTAGTTCAGCTTAATAAAATTATGGATAAGTTTGACATAAAAGATTTTGAAGAAAAATCACCTGGTTTTTTGAGTAAAATTTTTGCCAAAGCAAAGAATTCGGTCGAGGCACTTTTCCAAAAATATAATTCGATGGGAGATGAAGTTGATAAGGTTTTTGTAACGCTAAAGAAGTATGAAGCTGAAATTAATGTTGCTAACAAGCACTTAGAGGATATGTTTATTAAAAATACAGAGTACTATGAACAGTTAGGGCAGTATATCTATGCAGGGCAAGTAGTACTTGCAGAACTTAAGAACAATATTATTCCTACAGCCCAAGCTAAGGCCGACCAGACGAATGACAGACTTGACCAGATGAAGGTTAATAACTTGATGCAGGTACAGGAGATCATGGAACAACGAATATACGATTTACAACTTGCTGAAAATGTCGCTGTTCAGAGTATGCCGACGATAAAGTCGATTGAATATGGCAATTACAATTTGGTGAGAAAAATTAATTCGGCGTTTGTAATAACTATGCCGATCTTTAAACAATGTTTGGTGCAAGCGATCATGCTTAAGCGTCAGTCAGTTCAAGCTAAAGCGATGAGCGCGTTAGATGAAAAAACAAATGAGCTACTACTCAGAAATGCTGAGAACACGGCGCTTCAGTCAAAAATGGTAGCAAAACTTGCCACTGGAAGCTCGGTAAGTATCGAAACTTTGGAAAAATCCTGGCAGACAATTGTTAAGGGCATCGAGGAAACCAAGGCGATCCAAGAAGAAATGAGACAAAAACGTTTGGATGGGACAAAAAGATTGGAGGTTCTTAAACAAGATTTTGTGAATCGAAGGATTGTAAGATAATACGCATTATTCAATCCAGATATTGAGCTTATCTTTGTTTTCTATAATTTTTTCGGCTAGTTTAGTGCCGATTTCATAAAAGTAAGTGCTCATTTCCTTGGCGTTGCTAGTACTTATTTGGCGTAGAAAAGGAATCCTATTGGTTTGGTTTATATCGAAGTTCTCAATAGCCTGTTCAAGCTCACTTTTCAAATTAGAATTACTCCAGGATTTAGGTCCCTTTTCAGGTTTGATATTAAAGACACGCCTTACAAATTCAAAAGGAAACGCGCCGAAAGTAATGAGAATTTTTGGTTTATACTCAAAGATACTCTCTCTGAATAATTCTATCTCCTTATATACCTCTACCGCCCACCAATTTAAAGTGTTGGGAACTTTTCCAATATCGTTGATGGTATTTCTAATATATATATTAGAAGAATCAATCCTAGTTTCAATTTCTCTATATACTTTATCTTGGATTTCATTTAGTATTGGTGTCCAAATACTGTGCTGCACCCCTGGATATTTTGGGTTAAGTAATAGCCAAATTGGAAATGATCTTTCACCAGTTTCGTTGAACATCTATTTCAATCCTCTCATTGATAGAGTAAACATTTCACAAATGAATAGACAGTATAAAAGTAGCCTATACCTAATTGATTTTACTACTTTTTATTAGGGTTTTAAAGAAATTTGTTTTTGTTACATATAAAACGGCCTGAAGATTAGTATTCTAACAATCTTCAGGCCGTTTTATATCGTAATAAGCATACAAGCACTCTGCTAAAATTCGTATTGTGTTCCGGGGATCCAGGTCTTGGTCATAAAGTCTCTTCCATTAATAAAAACTTTATTTTGGAGTACTTCTACAATGAGACCTTCACTCTGATTGGGGAGAGCCCGTCCATTTATGTCACGGGGTAAGGCTACTGAAGAGCTATTAACCATCACAAACCGTTCCTTTAGGACTGTTGTGGGAAGTTCTAATTTACGGTGAATATGACCAGAGAAAAAAATCACTTCTGGGAATTGATCGAGAATTTGCCGAAGGCGATCAGCTTGAATCACATAATCAGGCCTATTTTGGGTTTTATTAATTTGGGCTAGGGGTTGATGAAGAAATATGAAAACGGGTTTATTGAGTTTGTAATTTTCCTTTATTTTTAACTCAAGCCAAGTTAATTGTTGTTCCGATAGATAGGCTCTATCCCCATAAGAACGGTTAGAGATTGCTGATTTCTCTGATCCTAAGAAGATAAAATGGTAGCCCTTTAAATATTCGTCATAATAAACTTTGCTACGTTTCGTAAAATTAAGAAAACGATTGATAGCGTTAGTTTCGGTCTCACCGTTAGGAAATGTTCCTGGACTCCAAACATTGGTGATGGGATTATGATACGCTTTGTAAAACTCGTGGTTTCCAATGGTGTAATAAATAACGGGATGGTTTTTTTGCCGCCGGATAAGTTTACCTAATGTGGCGTAGTCTTGCGGTGTCCCGTCTCCGAGATCACCATTAATGACCAAGTCAGAAACATGTAGTTTCACCATATCTCCCAGCATCTGTTGGAATTTGTTTTGTGCAGCAGTATTAGTGTCTTGTACGTGGATGTCGCTTACTACACCGAAAAGTAGGTTTGATGTATTCTGCTTAGACTCGTCTGCTTGAGGTAAGGTATTAGCATTAATTGGAGTAAAAGACAACTGAGCAATAGTTGTTTGACTATCAAAAGGGAGGTTTAGGGAGGAAGTACCATTGGACCAAAAAACGGTTGCTGTTAATAGTACAACCAATGGAAGTAGCAGCAGTAGGACCTTTCTCATAACCTTTCCCTCCAAATGGCTTTATTTATCGTAATTACATTATGTATGGTTGACCATTCTTTGGATAGATGATGATTGCTGGAAAATGCGATATATTTAATGTATAAATATACGAAACTGTGATTCTGTTCACAGCATCCAAGCTAGAATGAGGCTATGATTATGCTATGAAAATTAAGCTGGAGGTGCTACAATTTGCAAGAAATAGTTGAGTCGGAGAAAGCTGAGTTGATACGGAAAGATTCTTTGTTTCTCAAGTACATAACTAAGATGAAAGGATACAAAAGGACAACTCCCCTTGTGGCTCCTGCACCCTTGGATGTAATGATTACTTGGTTTGGTGCATTTTTAGGTATGATGGCAATCATCCTATTTTCTCGAAGATTTGATCTTCCGATTGTAGCATCTTTTGGCGCATCAGCAGTACTAATTTATGGTGTTCCTGATGCTCCTCTGTCCCAACCTCGTAATGTGATCTTTGGACATACTCTTTCAGCCACGGTAGGTGTGGTTACATATATGTTGTTCGGTTTAACTTGGTGGTCGCCAGCATTGGGTACGGCCTTGGCTTTGATTGTTATTATTCTTACCAAGACGACACATCCGCCTGGAGGAGCAACTGCTCTTTTTGCAGTCTTGAGTCAAGCGCATCCTAGTTATATTTTGTTTCCTATTGCTACTGGGGCGATAATTCTAGTAATAGTTGGACTTTTGGTCAATAACTTGTCACCCAATAGGTCCTATCCAAGGTACTGGCTATAAGAAATCATAGCACAAGGCACTTACCGTTAAGTAAGGTTTATTGAATTAGAACTAAACGTTACGTTATACTACATATGTGAGCTAAGATAGCTGGTATTCGTGTGACGTAGAAGGGAGAATGAATGTTTAATACAATTTTGGTTCCGACAGATGCTTCTGAATCAGCACGGCGTGCTTTTATGATGGCAGTAGAATTAGCAAAAGAGTTTAATTCCCGAATTGTACTTCTCCATGTTGTCTTTACGCCGGAGGCTTTGGGCTATACTCTTTCTTGGGGAAAAACAGTACCTCAGGAAGAAATCAGTATATCCGGTAGAGAGGTATTAACTGCTGCCTCGGATGGGATTGACACGGGAAATGTACCCATCGAAAAAAAACAAGTACCAGGTCATCCTGGAATTGCCATTTTAGAAGAAGTAAAGAACGAACACATAGATCTTGTCGTAATGGGAAATCGTGGGTACGGACCGATTACCGGATCTTTGTTGGGAAGTATTAGTCAACGTGTATTGAGCAAAGCGGAATGTCCGGTTATGATTGTTAAATAGCAACAAATAATTAAATAAACTATTTATGAGGCGCTTTTTTATAAGGGAGCGTCTTCATTCGTTTTTAAGGACTAAAATTCCATAGACATGTCGACAATGTTATTAAAGGATTATTGTTACAAGTGTGGTCAATTGAGGAAACAAATCTAGACAAGGTGGATCTTGAGTGATATTGTACTTATGCTTAATACCATAAATCGCGAATCATTAAGGAGTTGAACTGGTCTTGTCAGAAACGCAATATAATGCAGAATCTATCCAGGTCTTAGAAGGATTGGAGGCGGTCCGAAAACGCCCTGGCATGTATATCGGTTCTACTGGAAGCAGAGGACTTCATCACTTAGCTTATGAAATTATTGACAACGCAATTGATGAGGCTGGAGCCGGGTTTTGTGATCGAATTGCAGTGACGATTAATTGTGATGGATCGTTAACGATTGAGGATAATGGACGTGGAATACCGGTTGATATTCATTCTGTCAAAAAAGTCGCCGCTGTAAGGTTAGCGTTTGAGACGTTACACGCGGGGGGTAAATTTAGTGGAGACACTTATAAAACATCCGGAGGTTTGCATGGTGTCGGAGCAAGTGTGGTTAATGCTTTGTCAGTTTATGTAACTGTGGATATAAAACGAAATGGAAAACTTTATAGGGTGGAGTATATTAACGGGGGTCAGCTCAAATCGGATTTGCATGTTATCGAAAAGAAAATTACGGGCACTGGAACAAAGGTCGTTTTTAAACCCGACCCCCTAATTTTCAAAGAAACGATTATTTTCAAATATGATACTCTACGAAGTCGTCTGATGGAGCTTTCATTTCTAAACAACGGTCTGACGATTCTTTTAACCGATCAACGTGGGGAACCTAAGTCGGAAACATTTTGTTCTCAAAATGGGATCATTGGTTTTGTTGAGCATTTAAGTAAAGAAACCGCTGTTACGCCGGTACATAAGAAACCACTATATTTTAAAGGGGATAAAGAGGATGTAATTGTGGAGTGTGCATTGCAGTATAACGGCGGAGAAGATGAATCCCTGCACTCTTATGTTAATAATATCCCAACGGATGAGGGGGGTACTCATGAATCAGGGTTCCGTACGGCTTTAACGAAGATCTTTAATCAATATGGTCGGAAAAATAATCTCTTTAAAAAAGATGAGAACTTAATTGGAGATGACCTTAAGGACGGGTTAATTTGTGTACTATCACTCAAGGTCAAAGATCCCCAATTTGAAGGTCAGACTAAGACTAAGCTTTCTAATATGGAAGTTGAGGGAATAGTACAGTCTCTGACTAATGAGGGAATAAATCAATTTTTTGAACAAAATCCTACTGTTGCAAAAGACATGATTAATCGGACGCTGACAACATGTTTGACAAGACTTGCTGCTAAAAAGGCCAAAGAGCTGAAAAAGAAAGCCCGAGATGCTGAGGTGAAGGCCCTAAGTGGCAAACTTGCGGCGTGTAGTGGGAAGGATAAATCCCAAAATGAACTTTTTCTCGTGGAAGGGGACAGTGCAGGTGGTTCGGCCAAAATGGGCCGGGATCGAAGGTTTCAGGCTATACTTCCTTTGCGCGGTAAGGTGATAAACACTTATCGTGCCAAACTCGACAAGGTTTTGGAAAATGAGGAAATCAGGAGTATCATTACAGCGGTTGGATCAGGCATCGGCAAGGAGTTTGATTTAGAGAAAGGTAACTATGCACGTATCTGCATTATGACAGATGCTGATATCGATGGAGCTCATATCCGCTGTCTTCTGTTAACATTTTTCTACCGCTATATGAAACCTTTGATTTTAGGCGGAAGGGTGTATATTGCGCAATCTCCTCTATATAAATTGGAGAAAGAACGAGGTAAGATTATCCGCTATGCTTTCGATGATGTTGAACTGAAAAAGGAGCTTAAGGATTTGGGCAAAACTGCGAAGATTTCTCGGTACAAAGGACTTGGGGAAATGAATCCTGAACAACTTTGGGAAACAACCCTAAACCCCGTTAATCGACGCATGATTCAAGTGACGATCGATGATACTTTGGAAGCTGAGCGTAAGCTCCGAATTCTTATGAGTGAGACAGTCGAGCCTAGGCGTGATTTTTTGATGGAGAATATCGTCTTCACAGACGATGATATGTAGTCTTTTGGGGAGGAATTGAGATCTAATGATTGTAACTGAAGATAACATCAGTCAGCGTCCACTTGAAGACGTTTTACCAGAATCGTTCTTAGGATATTCCAAGCATGTTATATTGCAGCGGGCAGTTCCTGATGTTAGGGATGGACTGAAGCCGGTCCACCGCAGAATTCTTTATTCAATGGACGAAATCGGGATGTACGCGGATAAGCCGTACAGTAAGTCAGCTCGACTGGTCGGGGACTGCATGGGAAAATATCACCCTCATGGTGACTCATCGATTTATGACTCAGCGGTCCGTATGGCCCAACCTTGGGCAACACGTTATCCAATGGTGGATGGCCAGGGGAATTTCGGTTCTATCGATGGGGACAACGCGGCTGCCATGCGTTACACAGAAATGAGAATGACGTCTCTATCTCAGCTCATGACCCAGGATATTGAGAAGAATACGGTACTCTTTAAATCCAATTATGATCAACGGCTTAAAGAGCCTGTCGTTCTGCCAAGTCCTTTTCCTAATCTCTTAGTCAATGGAGGCTCTGGGATTGCCGTCGGAATGATGTCAAATATACCACCTCATAATTTACGGGAAGTCGTGGCAAGTATAATTCTCCAGATCGATAATCCCCAGATTACAGTTGATGAACTTTTCGAAAAAGTGAGCGGACCGGACTTTCCCACTGGTGGGCTAATTATTGGTACTGAGGGCATTTTTAATGCTTACAAAACCGGGCGTGGAAAAGTGACAATGCGTGGTAAGGCAATTATCGAACAAGGTAAAAATGGCAAGAGCCTGATTGTTATTAGCGAGATTCCGTATCAAGTGAATAAATCAACCTTAGCAGCAAAGATTGAAACTTTAGCAGGCCAAGGTAAAATCGAAGGAATAACTGAGGTTAGGGATGAATCCGACCGAGAGGGAATTCGACTCGTTGTAGAATGTCGCAAGGAATTCGATCCTTTAAAGATTTTACGTCTTCTTTATAAGCAGACCCAATTGGAAGATACCTTTGGGATCATCAACTTAGTGATCACAGCAGAAGGTATACCGAAGATTTTGGGGCTGAAAGAAATAAACGCTGCTTTTATTCAACATCGACGAAACGTGGTCACGAAACGTACAGAATTTGATTTGGAGAAGGCTCGTTTAAAAGCTCATATTCTGGAAGGATTAGTTATTGCTATTAATAATCTGGACGAAGTGATTGCCCTAATACGTTCAAGTAAGACCCCATCTTTAGCTAAGGCGGGACTGATAACTCGTTTTGAATTGTCCGAGGTCCAAGCGCAGGCAATCTTAGATATGAGGCTCCAAAGTTTAACTAACTTTGAATTGGATGGTATAAGGACAGAACATGCTGAAGTATTAAAACTTATTGCTGAGTTGGAGAGTATCTTGGCCGATGTGAACAAGGTTTACGGGATTATTAAGAGGGAACTTAAAGAAATTGCAGATAAGTACGGAGATGATCGGCGTACCCGCATTCTGCCTGAAGAAATGCGAGAACAACTTGATCTGAGTTCTTTGGAAGAATCGGAAAACAGTATAGAAGTTATACTGACCAAGATGGGATTTATTAAACGGTTAGCCCTCTCGACGAAGAAAAAGAAAGCCAATACTCTAGTCAGTGCTTTCAAGGATGGGGATATATTAACGGCGAGAATCACTTGTACCGATAAAGATACGCTTTATTTCTTTACCGACAAAGGGAATTTTTACACCATAAAGGCGACAACCATTCCGGAAGCTGGGAACAAAGATAAAGGATCTTCTTTAACCAATTTTTTCTCTCTGCCTCCGACGGAAAATGTTGTTTCCGTCCTTCCGTTTAAAGATGCCAAGGAAAGGCTGTGTTTTGTATTTGTCACCAAGGATGGACAGGTCATGCGCAGTTCTGCCCATGATTTTATTAACGTTCGCTCAAAGGAAGCCATGGGGCTTAAAGATGGGGATTTCGTGGTCAAGGTGTTCCTAAGCGATGAACAAGGAGAATTATTCCTCACCACATGTAAGGGACAGGCGATTCGTTACCAGGTCATTGAAATTAACACCATGGGTCGTAAGTCCCGTGGGGTCAAGGGAATAGCTCTAGGTAAACAAGATTGGCTTGTTGATGCATTGATGCTAAATAGTTCAACGGAAAATCCCTCAGGGGATCTAGTTATGGTTACGGAACGGGGATTTCTCAAACGAACATCGTTTGGGGAATATAAACCCCAAGGCCGAGCCGGAAAAGGAATAGCTATTGGTAAAATAGATCCTAAAAAAACTGGATTTATCGTGGGTATTGCCCAAATTCAAGATGATGATGTGTTGACTGTCATTCAAATTAGTGGAACTGCAACTAAAATTGAAATGAGGAACGTTAAAGCCGAGTCGCGGACAAAAGTAGGAACACAATTGGTCCCGGTTTTGCTAGATGATTTCACAGTAACGGTAATTAAGAATTTGTAGAAGAACTTAAATGCTGACGACTTCCTCCGAAATTATTATGTTGTATAAAGCGCTTATATTAACAACATAATAGAACGAAAGTGGGTAAAAGCGGAGGTATAAGAAATGGAGATTTCGGAAATCAAGGTTGACGGATCAAGCTTTGATCAAGAATTTAATTTTAATAATTACGCATTAACGTTGGTTTTTAAAAATAACGAGAATGAAAAAGTTGTTAGAGCTAATTTGCGTTACTATCCGAGAGAAAACGAATGGGATTTAAACCCGATTTTTTACGAATACACAAATGATGAGAAGCAAACTATGATCGATCAAATTATAGAGAGTGAGACTTTTAAATTAGCATTCAAACCTGTAGGGAACAATTTGCAAGGATAAAGAAAACGTTCATCCAAAAATCTTACGAAAAATTGTTTAACTATAATTATTTCTTCTTGCTTACATTTAGCGATATAGAGCAAATCCTAAATTCAGTGCTAATTCAGCATCTTACAAATACTTGGGATAAATTTACTTTAACTTAAGGGAAAATAAAGAGTTGACACTATACATCTAAAATGGTATTATAACTGAGCGCCACAAAGACGCACATTGATTGAACGCGTAAGAGGTAAGACCCCCGAGCTAGTTAATCAAGACAAAGCAAATTAGTCATTGACAACACACGTTGAAAATGCTAATATGTAATTCCGGCCCACACGGG
>JAUZPJ010000076.1 GCA_030706025.1 Bacillota bacterium
GGTTAACCATGATGTTGCTAGGAATACTGTCGAAAATATAAAAGCTCTGGATGCTTATAAACACCTTTTTCCAGATATGCCGATCATCCTATTAGGCAGAGACTATAAAGGAAAATCTACTTACTGTGGACAAGAAGATATCGCTAATTTTCTTGCCAATATAGATCCTAACTGTATTCCATGGAGACGGTTTATAATTACTGACTAATGAACTGTAACTGTATTAATGAGCAAGGCCCCTGGTCAATTAAGATCAGGGGCCTTGCTATTGTATAGTGAATTTTAGCATTCGCTATTCCTTTATTTGTCCTTACTAGTAGGTGGTGGTATAGTTACAATGAGGAAACTTAAAATAGAGGGGAAATGATTTAGTTTGAAGAAAAAAGAGTTAATCTCTATTTTACTAACTACAATATTCACATTCTCATCTGCACTACCAACTTTAGCTACAACTGACGCAGTAACCATTTCTCCAACAATTAATAGAATTTCCGGTCTAACTCGCTATGACACATCTGCCGCAATCGCCAAACAAGGTTGGCCTAATGGTTCATCGACCTGCATCTTGACATTTGGTGGTAATTATCCTGATAGCCTCGCAGCAACACCTTTAGCCAAAAAATATGATGCCCCAATATTACTAACAGAGAGTTCATCACTTACACCTATTACAAAGCAAACATTACTTGATTTAAAAACTAAGAATGTCACAATTATAGGTGGTACAGGAGTAATTTCATCTTCAGTAGACACAGAACTACAATCTATGGGAATAGCTACAAATAGAATCGCTGGGTACGATAGCTATGAAACCTCAGTTGCTGTCGCTAAACAAGTCACTTTAACTCCTACCGCAATATTTGTTTGTACATCCGATGATTTCTCAGATGCACTTTCAATTTCTCCGATCGCATCGATACAACAGGATCCAATTATTCTAGTACCTAATAATAGTATCCCTGACTCAGTTAAGAATTACATTTCTTCTACTAAAAGTATCTCTAAGTCCTATGTTATAGGTCCTTCTGACGAAATTAATGATAATGTTGCTAATCAATTCCAGAATTATGAACGGGTTTCAGGAAACGATAGGTACAGCACAAATATTGCTGTCAACAAGAAATTTGATAGTGTTTTTAATCTAAAAAATACAACCGCAGCTTCAGGTGAGCAATTTCCTGATGCATTAAGCGGAAGTGCTCTAGCGTCAAAAATATCTGCTCCTATTCTTTTGGTAAATAACGCCTTACCGGATGATACAAAAGGCTATTTTCAGCAAAGGTTAATAAATGCTAGTAATAATGGTAGTACAAATAACCCTAACGTTTACGTATTTGGCGGAACTTCCGTTGTTCCTGATAGTGTGATACAAGGGTTGAATCAAGGACAGGTTACTGTAAGCTACTTAAGTTCTGTTAATATAACTACAACAGCAGGAACTGCTCCGATGTTACCCTCAACAGTAACTGCAACCATGAGTGATGGGACAACCAGAATGGTTAATATCTCATGGGCGAATGTTTCATTTAGCCGATATGCAAGTCCAGGAACTTTTATAGTTATTGGTACCATTGCTGAATCAACGACGATTAAAGCAATAGCCACAGTTAAGGTTGAAGATTTGAATCAGGTTGCTCCTTTAACAATTCAACAAGTGCAACAAAATATTTTAGGTACATGGAGAACTTCTGATGGAAGGTGTACCTTGAACTTTTATAATGACGGTACATTAGAAAGAACCGAATTACTTACCGGATATACTAATACTTATAAAGAAAGTTATTCCTTTAGTAATTCCTCAAGGATTACAATCGTTAATTCCGGCTGGACTGAAGATGACAATTTTGTATTAAATGGGAATCGATTAGAAATTTATAATATGGGCGTTCCCCATATTACTGGTAACAACTCATATTTCAGTAATACCGGTAATTTTAGTAATCCAATTGGTTTCATTAGTTCCAATAATTCTACTGATTATGTATTTATAAAGGTTAATTAAATAAGAATATAACCACTCATTTAACATTTAAGGATTATAGCATATTTCAAAAAAATCTCGCTCAACTAATAGTTAAGCGAGATTTTCAAGGTTCAATTGTTTAAATGGCTGGGGTGGCTGGATTTGAACCAACGAATGCCAGAGTCAAAGTCTGGTGCCTTACCGCTTGGCGACACCCCAATGCAATTCAATAATTGTAGTATTTTACTACCAAGTTAATATAACCAAAAACGCACTTTATATTAATCCTTATGAAATCTTCCTTACCTTAAAATGCCTCAACTCACACTCTGTATTAGCCAAAAATACTCAAAAAGTAAAATAACTAAATCAATCGCCACCAGGCTCAGTAAATTCCTCAACCAATCCTTGGGGTATCTCCAATAATAAAATAGAACGTTAAAAGCGACAAGGAAAATTGAGCAGGTAATCCAGCGCCAATAAAGACTGGAATTCTGTGAAAATAAATGAATGAACCACAGAATAGGCAAGTACAAAAAGACGCTCATAAACGTAATCATGCTATATCCGATCGAGCGGCGTAGGTCATTCGCATCTGGCTTGGCTTTGCTCACTTATCTTTCTCCCTATTCAGGCTCTTTGTACTATTATACCACGTCATATCACTTAGAGAGAAGACCTAAGTGGGACAACGAAAAAATATTACCTCCGAAAAAAATACAAAACATAGTTAAATGATTATTACCTTAATTTATGGGGTAACAAAAAAAGCGGCGGCTTATCAAAGCCGCCTAAAGGGGATTGTTATATTATTCATCGCGATTATCGTTTTCCCCATCTCTACCTTTTTCATTCTTGCTTCTGACCTGTTTGTGGGTGTCTTCTTTGTGTTGTTCAGTTTGATGTGTGTAAGAGGGTGTAGTTGCTGGTTTAACCGGAGTAACTGTAACATTATTCGGCTGACTTTGAGGCTTAGATTGAGGTTGTGTAGCTACATGTTTGTCCTTATTGTTATTGTCACCTTGGTCATTATCTTGGTTCTCATCCTGATCCTGGTCCTCAACGTAGCTTTTTACCCCTTGATTCAAACACTTTTTGAAATCATCTAACGCGATTTTAGCTTGCTTTTGTAACGCTTTCCGCTCCATTCCTACTGTCGTAGAAGGAGTTGTTGTGGTAGTCGTGTCAGTACTAGTAGGTGTTGTGGTTGCAGTAGTTGTAGGCGTTGTAGTTGTGGTATCAGTTGTAGGTGTCGTATTAGTAGTTGTAGCAGGGTCGGTGTTTGTCCCTTCCTTCTCCATTTTGTTAACTGCCTTCTCCATAGCACGTACTATGTTAAGTGCTATCTTTTGCGCAGCTTGAGGAGGAAGTTTATCCAATAAACGACCTAGAACCTTAACGTTATTAGCATGAACCTTTGAAAGTGCAATCTCAAGATCTTTAGCTTCTACTGAGTTAGGATCTTCAACTTTATCTATGAATTCTTGAGCCGAGGTAATCTTTTCTGTATACTTGTTTAAAGCAACTTCAGCCTTATCGGTTTCATCGTCATTTACTTGCTTTTGGGCTTCAGCCAAATCTGTTAGCGCACTATGTTGATATAATTCAGCCTTTTTAGCTGGATCAAACGTCAACGCAAGCTTGATCTTTGCAATAAGATCGGATAGCCAACTGGCTGGAGTGACTTCGCTGCCATTGGAATCGACGACAGGTGTAGTATCATCCGAGGAGGTAGTCGTTGATGTAGATGTTGTGTCCGGGGTCGTAGAGGTAGTAGACGTTGTATCTGGGGTTGTCGTGGTTGTTGTAGTGTCAGAGCTTGTAGTGGCCGGTGCAGTAGTCGTTGGAACGCTTGAATCAGCTGCCGGTACTGTAGTTGTTGTGGATGTGGTGGACGTATCTGCCAAGGTTACCGCTGTACTAAGGGGGAGGGCTAAAAACGCAACTGTTACTGCCGCTGCTAATTTAGTTTTCATCGTTCTCGTTTTACTCATGTTGATCATTTTCTCCTTTTTTCTTTTCAGTTTGTAGTTGTTCAAACCTTACATATTCTTTTTACGGGCCCTCGCCCTTTTTTTGGGGGGGGCAAAGAAATCGTGATTAACAAAAAATCCTTCCCCGTCATTTCACGAATGACGGGGAAGGATCTCCATTTGTGCTAATATTATATTAGTGTACTCGCCGTTTATTAAAGAAGTATCCCACGCTCCAGAAAGCAATGAGGGCAACAGCACCTAGAACAAGCCAAATCCAAGTTTCTCGGGCAACCCCCAAAAATACTAGCGCAGTTCCAACATAATAAGGAATCATGGATATTGCGGCAGTCCAAAGATATGTCCAGAGTTTCATAGATGGCATTGCACCCGCTATGTAATTGACGGCAAACGCCGGAATGGGGAGTAGACGGGCTACCAATAACCCTACTGACCCTTTTCCCTTTACCCAATGATCAACGACATTAAACCGCTCCGCCGTGATAAGCTTTTGCATCAACGTTTTCCCATAGAATCGAACTATAAAAAAGATAACCAGTGCACTAAGCGTAGAACCCAACCATGCAAAGAAAATCCCTTCATAGATGCCATAGATTTTTAAAAATAATACTACCAACCCCTCAGAGGGTATCGGTGTCATACAGAGCGCTGTCATCAATAAAATTGCAAAAACGGCTCCCATCGCCCCCCAGGCCTGAATGATTACGGAAATCTCATTCCGTCGGTCAAAATAGAAAAACGCTGCAATAAGGATAACAAGAGCAGCGATAATAACCCCTGTCCATCCATACTTAAGCAAATTGTGTTTGTCCCCAACTGTGTGAGCCTGAGCCATAGTCATTTCTCCTCTTTCCATCACATCAACAAAGAACCTGTTGCTGTGTTTCGTTCCCAACGTATAAAGCCGTTATTTACCAATGAGCTTATTATACCCCATACGACAGCTTATTGCCGTACCTTAGGTCTTAATGATATATAATTACCTGTTTAACGAACATTTATAATGGGCTATGCTGCCCGACGGCTTTGCGGGAAAATAAAAAGACTTCTTTTAAAATTCCTCTCGAAAGAGAACTTAAAGAAGTCTTTAAATCAAAAACGTCAGAAATTTATTTCTGACGCACGTCTCATAATATGGGGTGGATGATGGGACTTGAACCCACGAATGCCGGAGCCACAATCCGGTGCGTTAACCACTTCGCCACAACCACCATAAGAACTAGTTTTGTTGGTGCGCCTGGAGAGACTCGAACCCCCGACAACCTGCTTAGAAGGCAGATGCTCTATCCAACTGAGCTACAGGCGCAGTTCAAAGGATTCTGTTGTCAACCCAAGTGAAAATAAATGGGAATTAATGGTCGGGGCAGAGGGATTTGAACCCCCGGCCTCCTGCTCCCAAGGCAGGCGCGCTAGCCAAGCTGCGCTATGCCCCGTTTGACGACTTGATTAGTATAACCCATATTAGCTCATTCGTCAAGAAAAAACACGAAAAATGTTTAAACTTTATTACAGGTCTTTTAGTACTTTTAGAATTGGGATTACTTTGTAAAAAGCCTGGGCTCTGTGGCTTAACTTATTCTTCTCATCTAGCGTTAGTTCAGCCATAGTCCGAGCAAACTCGGGAACGTAAAAGAGGGGATCATAGCCAAATCCATCGGATCCCCGACGTTCTCGCAAAATACGCCCTTCAGCCGTGCCCTCCGTGAGATATTCTTCCCCTTTTGGCGTGATCATAACTAAGGCGCAACGAAACCGTGCTGTCCTTTGTTCATCTGGGACAGTTTCTAAGAGCTCAAGCAATTTATCATTATTGCGCTCATCGTCTTTAGGTTCCCCCGCAAAGCGGGCAGAATATACACCTGGTGCACCATTTAAAGCATCAACTTCTAAACCAGAATCATCCGCTAAAGCGATCAGTCCTGTTCTTCTCATTGCAGCTTTAGCTTTAAGTGCCGCATTGTCAGCAAACGTTTCCCCGTTTTCCTCTATATCTTCCCAGTCTGGGATATCGAACAATGATAGCACTTCGATGTCTTCATCAGCCAGTAATTCCTGAAATTCCCGAATCTTTCCCCGGTTTTGAGTTGCTAGTACTATCTTCATGAGGTCGTTTCCACCGCCGACTTCTGAACATCCATTAATGCACGAATCCCCTTTTCGGCGAGTTGCAAAAACGCATCCAAATCTTCACGGCCAAACGGAGTTTCTTCGGCTGTTCCCTGAATTTCTACAAATTTCCCTGCACCGGTCATGACCACATTCATGTCCACTTCCGCCTGCGAATCCTCTTCATAGGCTAAATCGAGAACGGCTTGGCCCTGGACCTTTCCCACAGAGATGGCAGCAAGCGTATCTTGAATCGGGTTGGTTCTAATAAGTTTCTTCTCTAATAAATACTGAACAGCGTCCACCAAAGCAACATAAGCTCCGGTAATCGCCGCAGTCCGAGTACCTCCATCTGCTTGAAGCACATCACAATCCAGCCAAATTGTGCGTTCACCCAATTTTTTTAGATCTACAACAGAGCGTAATGCACGCCCGATTAAACGTTGAATTTCCATAGTTCGGCCAGTAAGTTTCCCCTTACTTGCCTCCCGTTGGGTCCGAGACTGGGTTGCTCTTGGTATCATGGCATATTCCGCGGTAACCCATCCCTTGCCGGATCCTTTCTGAAAAGGTGGTACTTTTTCCTCAACACTGGCAGTACACAAAACCCGAGTTTCGCCGATTTCAATGAGAACCGAACCCTCAGGTATATTCGTAAACTGCCGTGAAATTTTAACAGGGCGTAATTCATCAAAAGCCCGACCATACGAACGCTGCATATCGATAACCTAACCTTTCTTTCACTGCGAGTCTTTTTTCTTTTTAGTTTACCAGAATAGGCAGAGAAAATCCAATCGTTTCCAGAAACTCATTGGCTAAATAGTATCGTTACGCCCAGCGAACAGATCAACCGAACGACTAGGCGTCGTTTCCTCGCCCACAATACCCGCGATGGTATAGAGCCGTGCAATAGGGTCAAAGCGAAATTCTTTCAATAAATGAAATCCTTTGATTTCGCTCGTGCGTCGAATATGAATCCGTGGACCAGTACAAGGATAAAGGATTTGACCGACCCTAATATGTTGATCATCGCCAAAGCATATGGGCAAATCAGCGTTAATTAAATCCAAGACTCGTTGTTCCACTATATCTAAGTCGATATCCGGTTTCTCTGGAAGTTCCAAGACAAAGCCATGTTTAATATCACTATGTACTTCAGGTTTTTCTAAACCCATTTCCTCTAGAATCATTGAGGTGATGTCCTCAGCGCTGTGTGCCATGCGTCGATACTTGATTGATTCAAACACAATATCAGCAATACTTTGAGGTTCGGGCCCGAACACAGTTGGGCGAGTTACGATTACTTCTTCCCCCACCCCAATCAAGACTTCAGCGTTAACCCCAAGGTGAGAATAAACAAGATCAAAATGCTCGACGACCACGCGATGACCTTTTCTTATGGCTTTATTAATTGCTTCAGCAATTTTCCACGGCGGCGTAAATGCTGATTCAAAGCGAACATCCAAATGATACGTATGGTAGCGAAAATGCTCGCGATCTGCATCCTCCATCAAAGGCAGCGGACGAATATTGATCCCATCATCATCGTTGGTTAGTTCGAGCCCAGGAAACATTCCTCGAATGAGCAACGACTTACCTGCCCCAGCATCTCCTACAAACCCAATCAGCTTGTCCTCTGGGCTTAAATAACGTTGTTGAATATTTGTGCCTAAGAAAAGAAGACGTTTCTTCCCACGTGGAGCAAAGTAGACCGCCTGCATTAAATGTTCATGAACAAACATGGTTCGAAAATCTCACCCCCTGATGGATGTTTTTTGTCACTGATTTATAAGCGATTAACGATTAAGATGATGAGCAGAAGAATGGGCTGGTGTACCAAATAGATACTCAAAGACTTCCGGCTCACCCACCGAATTAATTTAGATTTTAACCGAAATGAAAATGGAGCATTCCCTCTCGGGAATTGGGCATAAAACTTCTTATAAACAAGTATACCCGCGATGGAAGCAGCTAGATACGGAAAAAGAGGGTAATAATCTATCGATCTAAATCCATCATACATAAGGCCAAATGGTAATAAGAGACTTGTTTTTAGCACTTGTTCTCTAAACCAAAATCCTAGTAATAGAGAAATACCTCCAAGACTCCAAAGCATCCATTTTGGCAGTCGGAAGAAAATAGGGGATAACATCATAACGACACCCAAAAAGTGAAGAATCCCAAAGCGAACATACTCGTCTTTCATTACCAGATACGTCACAACCGTAATGCCCATTCCACAAAAGAACACTTTAAGGCCCCGTCTTACAGGGAATCTACTAAACCCACTTGAAAGTCCCGATATGAAAATAAAAGTCAGGGCAGATACTTTTCCAATAAAAAACCACAGGGGTGCCTGATCGTTAATATCAACTCCAGCAAATTCATTAAGGTCATACACAAGATGAAAAATGACCATCAACACAATAGCAACCGCTCTTAGAACATCAATCTCTCCATGGCGGTGTTCGGAGATTTCTCCTTTCCATTTCTTCTTGGCATCAGTGTTCCTATCTGTGTTCATCTTGGTCTTATTCCACTCCCCCGCACCTAAAACCTTCATTACCTAAACGCTGGCTCACCGACACACCGTCCCCAAATGGTAATACCGTCGTGGAGAAATCCGGATTTTGACATAGCTCCTGCAAGAATTGGCGCAATCCTCCTACCATACGATCATATTTAGGTGCAAACTGACTTTCCGGAACCACCCAACCACGAAAAAGCACATTATCTACTACCAATATTCCTCCCGGAGCAATTAAGGGGTAGACGAGGTAAAGGTAGTCCAAGTATTCGCCTTTGGCGGCGTCGATAAACACAAAATCGAAGGTTGAATCAACCTTGGTGAGAATCTTACAGGCATCACCTTCCAGCGACGTGACGCGATCTTGAAGACCCGCTCGCTTAAAATACTCTTGGGCCCGAGCAAGCCTGTCCTTGTTCATATCAATCGTCGTGACATGCCCTCCGCTTTCCTCTGCAGCGCGAGCCAACCAGATCGTTGAATACCCAATTGCCGTCCCGATCTCTAAAATAGCCTGCGACTTGCTCATCTTGACAAGTAAATTGAGGAAATTTCCAACCATCGGTGTCACAACCGGAATTGTTTCCTTAAGAGCCTGCTCTTCCATTTCCCGAAGCAAAGGGTCTCTTTCTCCCAGCAATTTCTCAAGATAGTGTTCCATTTCAAACGGGTAAAACAAACGACATCTAACCTTTCTAGATATATTATTAACACTTTATCACAAATACTTTTCCAGCGCACAGGGAAGAGTACTTTCTGAAGAGCAGGAAAAAAAGAAATTGCTCTGCGATAGTCGTGCCCTTTCAGCGGCATTGCATTCGCAAAACAAACCATACTTAAACGCACGTAATAATTTTTCTGTCAAGAGATTATGGGCCATTAAATTTAAAGGATTTAATTTCTAAACAAGGAAGTTATATTTTCTTTTTCCGTGTAAAATTCTCCGAATTTCAACTACCTCTTCTTCATCAAGAACAACGTAAAACACCAAATAGTTTTCTACTTCCAGCATTCTATACTTAAGTAGAATAAGTCTTTGGTCCTTAGGAGTATGTCCTAAATAAGGAAAATAGGCCAATTTAGATATGGCCTTATCAATAATATCCAAGAAATTTAGGGCAGTGGTTGGATTATCAATTTGAATATAATCTAGGATCTCTGTAAGATCCTTTTCGGCAA
>JAUZPJ010000077.1 GCA_030706025.1 Bacillota bacterium
GGGAAATATTGTATTCTTAGCTATATGTGTTTCAAAAGGGGAGTGGGGGCAGGCACTGGTTTATGTTCCACCTATATTAGCGTTTGTAATAGGAGTAATTATTGCTGAATCAATAAAAAATAATTCGTCACGCTTATTTATACTTGACTGGGTACAGGTAGTTTTAATTCTGGAAATAATAATTCTTTTTATCATAGGATTTTTACCTCGTACTGTATCGGATATTGTTGTGACTGTTACAATTTCATTTGTTGCTTCACTTCAGACTTCTTCATTTCGAAAATTAGTCGATTCTCCTTATGCCACTGTCATGTGTACTGGTAATTTACTCTCTGCTTCACGATCAGCTTATACCGCTTTTATAAAAAAAGATTATAGGTCCGCTATTCATACTATTCGCTTTTTTACAGTTATCCTCTCATTTTTAATTGGAGCTATTTTAGGCGGTATAATAACACCCATTCTTGGCGCTAAAGCAATATGGAGTGCTGTGTTTATATTAGTCTGTGCAGTTATGTTTTTTAGCGTTGACATTCGTAAAAACACGCGTGAATTAGCATGATTAGACCGTTACTTATTTTAAAAAAGTAACGGCTAACCATCTTTAATAATTGGCATTCTAATAAATAAAATTACAAATGATAACGAGGTGTTGTTTTTGGAAGTTAGCGGTTTAAACAACATTCTAGCGGTGGTTACCGGAATATCCATTGTTACGACTTGCTGCCTGATCTCATACATCTTTCAAAAAAAGCTCTTTAATAAATACCGTGATAAGGTTAGGAATGAAATGGACAAAGCCCGCTCGGAACCTTCGGTTCTACCCAATAAAAAAGTATGAACCCTGAATACTGAGGGGATTTCGTACCTCGATTAGACGGTTCCACGCTTGTGCAAAATTAACGCAGCGGCAAATAGGACAAGTTCAAGGCCAGTCTGAACAAAAATTGCCACAATAGGATAAGTATAGTGAATAAAGTTCGAATGTTGAAGGCTACTGGGAAAAGAAACAATGCATAGCACCAAGGAGATTAAGGCCCCGGGATATATCAGCGGTTGATAGCTCTTCAGTCCAGTTAATTGAGCGATTCCCAGCCCGAATGCCCAAAGAAGGCTGGAAGAAGCCACGATTGATGAGCCTACGAGGATTAGCAGAAATAACATTTCGACCCTTTCAAGATAGTTACTATAATGGATCAACCTTGAGAGTTGGAGGCCGGGTGAGTACATGGTTTGGGCATCCTCAATCCCGAAACAAACCACTGAAAACGTCGTAATTAAACCTACTACGATGGCCCCCATACTGACAGCACTAAACTTGGCCAAAAAACCATTCTCTGGTCGATTGGTGAGTGGAATATACATTGCCATTAAAATACAAACCCCGAAAAACACCAGGATTAAGGGTGTGCCAATAATAAAGGGAGCCACCCCTTCGTCAAATTGAGGCTTCAGTCTAATTATATGGGCGGAGGGGATCACCAGAAAGCAAAGGGTGACTATACTGAGGAAATATAGAGGCCCGAGGATTTGGGTCATTCTAGCGATTACTTCAATCCCTTTACGACCAATGAGAGCACTAACAAAGAAACATGATATAAGGATAACATCAATCGGAGTGCGTGGCAGAAATGCAGTGTTAATAACTTGGCCTAAACCCTTTATAACTATGGTGCATACCAATAAGAAGAACAGTGGGAAGAGGATTCCAACCATCCTGCCTAAATACTTACCCAAGATAGTGATACTGTACTGCACAAAGTTTTCCCCAGGAAAGCGAATGCCCATATAGGCGTAGACTATGGCCAACATGACATCAAGAAACCAAGCACCCAAGACCGAGAGCCAGGCATCTCTCCCGGCCTGCAGAATAAGTATGCTTGGGATCTGCATAGAAGCAATGGAAGCTATTACGATAAACAGAAGCCAAATACACTGGCTTGTGTTTATAATTCCTTTTTCTGGCATTCAATCGCCCTCTTTTTACTTAAAAATTGCTTTCCCAATAGGTTCGAATAGTTGTTCCAAGAGCGTTATGGGAGACGGAAAACCAATTCTGAAGCCCGCTGCCAGCAAGAACGCCATTCCGAGTAAGCAACTCATTGCTACTAACTCTTTCCGCTGACCTTGTTTTCCTAGAGGGATCCCTTCCGCCAAACCGATAACTAAAGTCGCTAAGGCAATTAGAAGAATCATCAGTTTATTCCACCTGCTTCATTCGTCGGCAGGGTATTATTTATCATACCAGTATTCAAAATCCTTACCTCACAAGAAACATGATATTCTATTGTAGGAAAAATATCCTCCCAGTTGTTCTTGACCCGTTTCCAAGCAACAGGGTATTGGGTATGGAGGTGTTCCGCAAAACCGACACAATCAGATTTAAGCTCCTTCTGAGCTTTGTCTATTATCTGTTCAAGCTGAAGTTTTAACGTTTCTGCGGCCTTCGCTTCAAGTTGAGCAACAATCATAGGATTAAGAATATCTATACCAACTGTTTCAGCTTCAATGATTGAGGCCTTGGCATTACATACAATACTTATCGATATACTATTATCCGAGATCTGTGGGGTAATGATTGTTTTGCCATCAGAGATATCAAGCGAAATTTTCCCCTTTTCTCCGTTCGTCGACGCCTCGGGGGCAAAAGTATATGTTATAAAACCTCCTTTCGGACTATCTACAAGCCACATAAGGGCTTTTGATTCATTTTCATTTAACTCACCAATCATTTGTTGATTTTTGTATATGACCGTCTTTGCGACGGTAAGGGTTTTGGGCTTGACCTCAGATTCTAGAGGTCTACCAGCGACCTCTTCTAACTGACTGGTCATCTGTTTATCGATATCAACTAACTGAACTAACGGAGTAAAGCTAACATGAGAATCTCCATTGAGCCGTACAAAGAAATCATTGCAGTTCACTGGGAGGATAAGACCTGATTCTTTAGATTCCTGAAGTATCTGATCCAATCCTTTGGATGGGATCTGCTCCATTGAAAACCCATGTTCAAGAATCTCCTTTGCCGTCATGTCAGTGGTCAGAATCCAATCAATACGGCGGAATTCCCTGTCCCGTTTTAGATCGTCTATGATTTCACCTATACCCGTTTCCGCCAGATCCTTACCCAGTACAATTAGCTTGCTATGAGAAAAGAAAACCTTCCGCATAGACCGGCTTCCTAGGTTATGTATAGCATCAGAAAAGGTTTTTCCCTTGCTACTCATCACAGTGAACGCTTTCCCACCCGCTTTGACATCTTTATTCCCCCCCTTTGCGGTATCAGGAGTAGCTATTTGCACTGTCAAGAGGATAGGTTCGTTTCCCGGTATACGATCAATTCCGAAAGCCAGAACCGATGCCAAGCGATCGACCTCCCGCGTATCCCAGCAACCTGTTTGCAGAAAAGGTACTAAAAATAGCATCATCAGTGCTCGTTTACGCATAACTGACCCCCTTTATGGCTTTTTTTCATCTGGTGGGGCTGGTTTCATGAAGAATTTCTGCCTCCGTCTATTGGTTTTTGCAAACAAGCGTGGCCTTTCACCCATAGCCCACCAAGGGAACCTCATGACTAAGTCTTTCGCATCTTTTAGGTTAAAAGGGGCAATTGGAGCGAAGTAAGGTACCCCGAAGGAACGTAGGGATACTAGATGTGCTTGCATTACCAATAAGCCCAGAAGAATTCCGAATAGGCCCAAGGTAGACCCTAAAAAAATCATGCTAAACCGCAAAACTCGGATACCCAACCCAAAGCTGTAGGAAGGGAGGCAAAAGGACGAAATACCGGTTAAAGCTACCACTATCACGGTGACTGAAGATACTATGCTAGCCTGCACAGCCGCGTCTCCAATGACTAGTCCGCCTACAATACTAACCGCTTGTCCTATCGATTTTGGTAGTCTTATCCCAGCTTCTCGTAAAGCCTCAAAAGTTACTTCCATGATAAGGACCTCAACAAATGTGGGAAATGGTACACCCTCTCGAGCAGCAGTAATACTTACTAATAATGGTGTGGGAATTAATTCTTGGTGGAAGGTAGTAATAGCAATGTATAAACCGGGTAGAAGCAATGCGAAATTGAGAAATATAAAACGCACTAATCGTATCGATGAGGCATAAATAAATCGGTCATAATAATCTTCGCTAGATTGCAAAAACTGGAAAACCATGGTAGGCACTAATAAAACGAAAGGAGTTCCATCAGTAAAAATCGCTACCTGACCCTGTAAAATTCCAGAAGCTATCTTATCAGGTCGTTCGCTATGTTCAATTTGCGGAAATAGGGAAAAAGAGTTATCTTCAATCAACTCTTCAATATAAGAACTCTCTAACACCGAGTCCACATTGATTCTTGAGATTCTTTTTTTCACCTCTGCAACCACCTTAGGATTCACGGTTCCTTCTAGGTAAGCAATATTTACCTCAGTCATGGTACAACTCCCAAGGACGAATTTCTCCATTTTTAAGCTAGGGGTTTTGATTTTACGCCGCAACAAAGCGGTGTTTGTGCGAAGGCTTTCGGTAAACCCCTCCCGTGGACCTCTAACGACTCCTTCAGTAACCGGTTCAGTTACTATCCGCCCTTCAGAACCTTTAGTTCCTATTTTCAGGGCCTTTGTGGTTCCTTCCAACAGCAAGCCGACATTTCCTGTTAAGATTGCCTCAGAAACTTCTCCGATTGTTGAAATCTCTTTGATGCTGCCAATTTCCATGAACACATTTTTTATCATTTCGATACTATTAGACCCGGAAACGTCCAATTTGGAACACTGTATGTTCATCAAAGATTTCAAGACATTTTGGTTAATCGTTTGCTCATCAGTTATCCCGTCAATAAACAAGAGTAAGACAGGTATTTGATCCTGTCCAATGATTAATTCTCGATAGTCAAAATCAGCGCAATTGCTATAAATTCCTTGGAACGTAATCAGATTCTCAGCCACAGAACTGCACAAAGGCATGTTTTTCTGTTCAATATCAGACGCAGAGGGCTGGCTTATCTCAGGTTCCGGCGTTTTTTTCGTTTTCCGTGTACGTAAGGGCTTCATACCGCCTCACATCCTGTAATTTTATACATTCAAGACGTCAACTAGTGGTATTTATTTGACTCAGTGGAATAGCAGCTCCAACTGAAACCACCGATAGTTTACCTATAAGGAAAATCGAGTTTAGTAGCAAGCTAATTAATATTATTAGCTCTTTAAGGAGGTAATATGCAAAATAAACGATCCCCTCTTGAACGAAAAACTCAATTAGTCATTCTAAACCTAATTGACATGTTGCTTTTAAATACTATTTTCATGGTTACATCGGAGTGGAAAGCTGTACAGCCCGTGTTCTATGGGGTTAGACTATAAGAGACGGTTATTAGCAAAATACCAATAACCGTCTCTTTTCAGAGCCGAAATCCCCTTAATAGAGGTGTTAAAAATTCTTTATGGAATGAGCTTAGTTAGAAAACATCTCGAGGTGTAAGAAGAATTGGTATTTTTTAGAGAGGGAGGTGACAATTAATCTAAATTGATATGTTTTTGTAAACAAAATCTATCTACTGGCTAATTCCGGAACCTCTATATAAGGGGTAAGAAGTTCTTGAAAGGCTTGAGATCCAAGCCGAGAAACAAAATCATGAAATGACTCCCGGGGAAATCTTTCATTATTATAGAAGCTAATAAAGTTTTTAAGAACTTCTTCAACCTCTTCGACTGGAACTGCCCCTTGGAGGGGGATTGCAAAACCGGCATTCATTCCAAGGTTTCCTCCAATCGATAGTTCGAATTTCTCGATAGTCTTGCCATTTAGCCTTCCCTTTGTACCTCTTAACCCAATATCAGCAATTTGACATTGCCCACATGAATTAGGACAACCATTTACATGGATTCTAATTGGGTTATCTAACTCAACCTTCTCATCAAGCGATTGCGCCAAACCTAAAGCAAATGCTTTTGTTTCAACTACAGCTAAATTGCAGAATTCGTTACCAGTACAAGAAACGGTGTACCCCACGAAGGGCTTTGGATTCGGTGTAAAGCGCTTGATAATCTTTTCCGCTAGGAGCTCGCCTATATTTTCAGTCGGAATATTACTAAGCACTAGATTCTTCGTAAGACATGTTCGAATGGAACCATCACCGTACTTATCGGCACATTGTGCGACCTCCATTAAATCTTTTGGGGATAAACGACCAAGCGGTATTGAAAGCCCAACATAATTGAGCCCTGGCTGTTTTTGAGGATGAACACCGTAAAAATATCCAGCATTCCAGCCGCGAGTTAAGTCAGTTCCACCTGTTTCAAGAGGTCCAGTCAGTTCTAGAAGCTCGGTTTCAAACTTGGCTCTTCCCCAATCCGCCAAGAGAAATTTAAGCCGCGCGTGTCGACGAGTCTTTCTATAACCATAATCTCTAAAAAGAGTTGTAACAGCTATGCAAACCTTCAACACTTCATGGGGGAGTACAAATAGATTCAACTTTTGGGCAAGATGGGGGTTTGCCGATAAACCACCACCAACATAAACCTGAAATCCGTAAATGTCATTCTTACCAGTTTTTTTAACTGCCGGTGTAAATGCTAGATCGTTAATTTGTGCATTCCCGGCATTGTACATATTTGACGAGATAGAAATTTTGAATTTGCGGGGGAGATTTGAAAACTCACGATTTCCCTGAAAATAGGTAGCGACCTCCTGTACAATCTCTCGGGTATCAATCGTTTCATCAGGGTCTATTCCTGCTAGGGGATTGCCTGTAATTGTTCGAGGACAATCTCCTTCGGCCCCGATCGTATGCAATTGGGCATCATTTAAAATGTTCATAACTTTAGGGATAGTTTCTATTGTAAGCCAATGAAATTGGAAAGCTTGGCGAGTCGTCAAATCCACAATTTCCTGACCGTAATCGTTTGCGATCGTTGCTAAGACACGGGCTTGATTAGAATTTATGACTCCAGTGGGAATTTTTACACGCATTAGAAAATATCCAGCATCACGCGGTTTTTGAACATTCACCCCTGCCCATTTTAAAAGAGAACGTTCATCGGTATCTATAGTTTCAAATCCGGATTCTTTGTAATCCGGAAGTTTTTCAACGATGTCTAAGCCATCTTTGACTAGCTTTAGCTTTTCAAAATCGCTAAGTTCGTTAGAATCGTTTACCCAGACTTTACTCATGAAATTAATCCCCCTTAAACCTAGATAAATAGTATGATATAAAACATAACATAGAAAGAAGCATTATTCTAGCCTCAAAGCTATAGTAATAACTTATATATGTTCAAAACTATTTCTATAATTGGCCGTAATGAGGTCTTAATAACATCAAACGTTAATGATTAAATAACCTTCAGGTCTATAGAATTTTGATCAATATCAAACTTATTTTATCTGTACGGAGTACCCCGGGTTCAAAAAACTACGATTATTTCTAAGAAATAGATTACATATTTGGCACATTTATTATAAAATAGTTGTATTCTTATTCCAGATAAAATAATGGAGGACAAGAGTATGGTAATGAGTGATCCCAATAAAGTAGATTTTAAATGTGATAAGAAATGGTTGGTTATGGTGGGAGTTTCAAGGGCCCATGTCCATCTTTCTCAAGAACATATGGCAATGTTATTTGGACAGGGTAGTCAGCTTACAGTGCTGCGGGATTTAGGGCAGGCGGGACAATTTGCGGCTAAAGAAACGCTAAATATCGTAGGCCCAAAGGGCGCCTTGCAAAAAGTAAGGATTATCGGACCTGTTCGCTCCGAAACACAAGTTGAATTGTCGCGTACAGATACATTTCCCTTAGGAATTAATGCGCCATTACGAGATTCAGGCAACTTGGAAGGAACTCCGGGAGCAGTGCTTATCGGACCAAAAGGGGTTGTGGTACTCGATCATGGCTGTATTATTGCTAAAGCTCATGTACATATGTTAACTAAGAATGCGAAAATGCTGAACCTTACAGATTCGGATAAAGTTAGTATTTTAGTTAAAGGGGAAAAGAGTGTTTGTTATCACGATGTAACCGTCCGGTTGGTGAACGGTGGGATTACCGAATTTCATATTGACACTGACGAAGCGAATGCTGCCTTTGCAGACACGGGTGACATGGCCATGATTATCCACGAGGAAATTATCGTTCGAGATAACTGTGGTAATCTCTTAGAGGTAGATACCGACAATATTAAATTTGTTGAAGGTACGGATCCAACTAATTTTTATACTCAAGAGGGTATTCGCTTAATGGGGTCAGTATTTGAGTACCCTGTCTCTGTTCAGGAACAAATCAAAGAAAAATTGCTTAACCCGGGAGCTATTGCACCCAATAAATATTACCTTCTTACAGCTATGGAAAGCAATAATGTCTTCGGAATTGCCTGTTTTTACTGGATGCCAAACGTCAAAATGGCGTATTTAGAGCATCTCGGAATTTCCCCGGAATACAAGGACCGGGGTATCGGAGGCTTCCTATTTCGCAGGGTTCGGACTTTTCTGGAGAAGAACCACCCCGATATCGAAGGGATTTTACTGGAGATAAGAAAAAATAAGGAACCCCTTGATGACAGGAAACAGTTCTTCCTTGACCTAGGCGCTATTCCTATTGATAAAGAGTTTTACTTTGAAAAAAGAACCAATGTGGGCGAAGAATTTTCACTTATGTTTAAGCCAGAGACATCGAATGCTAGACTTGATACAGCGACGATGAAAGCTGCCTGGCAAACGATTAGCGAAATTCTATAGTGCATCAAGTGGCTCTCTTTCAGGAAGCATCATTTCACTTGCTGTGCCTCTCGGCTTAATATTATCGGGACTTTTGCTGATAGAATTCGGTGTAAACCATTGGTTTCTTATGCCGGGCAGTTTAATTATCGGTATTGATATTCTCTGTTCACTGGTTCCGGCGTCAGAAGACTAAATGACTCATCAACATAAAGAACATTAAACATCAACGAAACAATAATGCGCTTGATATTGCTATCAAGCGCATTCATTTTCACTTTTTATCGTATTAGTACCATATCCTGGTTAAAGCTAAATAAATGAGAAATCCCGAAACCTATAATTTGAATCTCGTGACTAATTCCTGAAGAGTTTGAGCCATAACAGCTAAACTTTGACTCGACGATGCGACTTGTTCCATAGATGCCGTTTGTTCTTCGATATTGGCCGATAATGATTCAGTTTGTGCCGACGTGTTTTTACTTAACATGTCTATCCGTTGCACGAGTAACTCATCCAAATTCTCCTCCCCAAATCTTTATTGCGTCTAACTTCATACGCTAGGATCTACAACCCTTGTTTTCTGCTTATTGGAGGTTGTTTGTGTATTTCGGGACTTTAGTCCTAAAAACTCATCTATTTTGGAAGATTTTATTATACAGAAAACATATATACAGCAATAAATTATACAAAAACGTGATATTTGCCATCTAATCATGTAGGTAAGGTTTGAAAATTACAGTTAAAAAGCACCGAGCGAGCGAATAGTGGAAGGGTATATTAAATTGTCAGAAGTAGACACTAAATGAGCTTGATTATGTTAGTAAGGATAAAAATAGATTGCTAAGAAAATCATAGAATCTATGATTTTTGTTTTATGTAACAGGAAAACCTGGGATACAAAATGATAAATAAGAAGGAGATCAGATGACAAAAGAAAGTGCAATAGTCGAAACAGGATGGAATTTAGATAACAGTTATGCCCGTCTGCCGAAATCATTTTTTACCAGCCTCAATCCAACCCCTGTACGCTCACCGAAGTTGATCATTCTCA
>JAUZPJ010000078.1 GCA_030706025.1 Bacillota bacterium
ACTTAAACCCGATTCCTATAATGCCTTGGGCAACTATGGAATTTTCCTCTCTCAGGCCAAGAAAGATTGGGCTGGAGCTCTTACTCAGTGGCAGAAGGCCCAAACCTTAGCCCAAAACAGTGAGGATAAAGAACGGATGAAATCATTGATAAGTGAGGCTGAAAGTCAACTTAAGGGTAATTCAGCGGCGGGCGGTCCATCTAACCCCAACCCTGCTTTGAAGAACGGAGGAGCTAATCCTGCAACTCCGTGAGGATGAAGGTTTGGTATGTACAATTGAGAAAGAAATTTTTACCGGGACGGAGGGGCAAAACATTGCATTTTACGACATTGGCGAGCGGAAGTTCCGGAAACGCAATTCTTGTGGGGGAGAATAACCGTCATTTTTTAGTTGATTGCGGGATCAGTGGCAAGAGTTTGTTGCATAATCTCTCGCAGGTGAACATACCTAACTCTGAACTCGAAGGAATTGTAGTTACCCATGAACACGTAGACCATATTCGTGGTGTGGGTATTTTAGCGCGTAAATTAAAGATACCCATTTATGCGACGACAGGATTGTGGGAAGCTATGAGTCCTTACTTGGGTAAGCTCGCCGAAACCCAGCGCATTGAAGTGCAAGATTCTTTTACATGTGCAGGGTTAGAAGTTAAACTTTACCCCACGTCTCATGATAGTCGGGAAAGTTATGGATTGAAGGTCTCGCGCCCGAAACAGCAAGATAAGATGCACTTAGCCATTGGTATTGCTACAGACAGTGGCGTGATCACGGAAGAAATGCATCGGCACTTGAAAGGGTGTGATGCCCTTGTTGTTGAGGCTAACTATGAGGACGAACAGCTATGGAATGGATCTTATCCATGGCATCTTAAAAAGAGGATTAGTGGAAAGTACGGGCATCTGGAAAATAAACAGTTAGCGGAGGGGCTTGCGGAGTGGATCAAAGAAAACACGCAGCGAGTTGTGCTAGCTCATCTAAGTGAAGAAAACAATACCCCGCAAATTGCTTTATCAACGGTTACGGGAATACTACGGGAGTTAAATATCGCCAAAAAGTGTCCAGATGTTCAGGTTCGGGTGGCTCCTCGCTATACACCGCATGAATTGATCAGACTAAGGGAATAATGGGAAAAGGAGGTAAAGACCATGAGCTATTATAATGATAAAACTAATTACTCAGGGCATAGACCCCGTTTCTTTTCAACCGTTGCAGTAGCCTTAATTAGCGCTTTGCTAGGTGGGGTAATAGCCGTCGTGTTGGTTCCATCGATATATGGAAATAAACAACCCATGTCTACAAATCAAGTCGTTTTAAATAGCGGAACCACAACTCCCACGATTAAAACAGACGGGGCCACCACTAATTTTCCGGTCGCGCAAATTGCTAAAGCCGTTGGTCCGGCGGTAGTGGGTATTGCCAATTTTCAATCCCGTGGATCCTTATTCGGTGGCGGAGGTTCTTCTGAAGTAGGAAGTGGCTCTGGTTTTATTGTCGATGCACAGCATGGTTATATTGTTACGAATAACCATGTGATTACTGGAGCAGAGAAGCTCGTGGTGAGTTTAGCTGATGGACGCAATCTTAATGCCAAACTAATAGGCGCGGATGATCGCACGGACTTAGCGGTAGTTCAGATTGGAGATACTAATGGTTTAACGGCCACTCAGCAGGGGGATTCTACCAAACTTCAAGTCGGTGAACCCGTGGTGGCGATTGGTAATCCTGGCGGTCAAGAATTCGCCCGTTCTGTTACAACTGGGGTTGTTTCGGCAACGAATAGGATTTTAAATATACCTGGAGAGGCTAGTTTTAATCTCATCCAAACGGATGCTGCCATTAATCCCGGTAATAGCGGGGGGCCACTGGTAAATTATCAGGGTCAAGTTATCGGGATCAATTCTGCTAAGAATCAGGAAGCGGGATTTGAGGGTATGGGCTTTGCTATTCCGATTTCTGATGCACTTCCAACGATTAAGCAACTGATTGAAAAAGGGTATGCCAGTCATCCAGGACTTAATGTTCAAATAGATCCACGCTATACGGCGGAATATGCTAGTCAACGAGGATGGCCAGCCGGGGCATATGTATCCAAAGTAACGTTTGGAGGTCCGGCTGCACGTGCAGGGATTGTAGCTGGAGATGTCATCACAAAAATCAATGGTAAAGAAATTAAGAGTTCTCTGGAGCTAACGCATGAGCTGTTTAAGTTTAATCCGGGGGACAAGGTTACGATCACACTATATCGCAATAACAAAACACAGGACGTATCACTAACGTTGGCGGAAATTAAGCCACAATAAGGCAAACGTACTTCATAAGGTCTGCATTTTAAGATTATTGTTTAATCTTAAAATGCAAGACCTTTTTCATACTATATAGAAAGTATAAACTTACGTTATATACTTTCTAAGCATAAGTGTAACTAAGGCTGCCGCCTCGCCGGAGGCTTGGCGCCAGCCAAGTTTTCTTTATATCGCGAAAAAACCTTTTTTAAAAACTTTTTATAATTAGCTGCAATGTTGTTAGTTATAGGGGTTAAGATATTTTAATTGGGGTAACTGGACGGTGTCGAATCTTGAAAAGAGTATTAACTTTTTCGTAATTTCAGTTGATATTTGACAACTCAATCGTATAATACTAAAGTGAATACTGAATTTATTCTTATAGTGATATTTTTTGCGTAAAGTTGAACTCTTTCTATGTATGAAGTATTATTTAGAACAAGGGTAAAAATGGTAGAAGAAGGATTAATTTTGAGAGAGAAAGGTTGATAACGGATGGAAGAAAGATCCTCCTCAAATTTTCTTAAAAACATAGTTATAGACGATCTAAAATCAGGCAAGGTGGATCATATTATCACACGGTTCCCCCCGGAGCCAAACGGCTATTTACATATAGGACATGCCAAATCGATCATCCTAAACTTTGAATTAGCGGATGAATTTAAAGGCAAGACCCATTTGAGGTTTGATGACACTAATCCGGCCAAAGAAGATACTGAATATGTGGAATCCATTAAGGAAGATGTGTTGTGGTTAGGATATAAATGGGATAATTTGTTCTTTGCTTCAGATTACTTTGACGAAATGTATAATCGAGCAGTTTTGCTTATTAAAAAGGGCAAGGCCTATGTCTGTGATTCCAGTGCCGAAGAAATTCGAAAAATGAGAGGAACGTTAACGGAGGCGGGACAAGTAAGCCCTTCCCGCGATCGAACGGTTGAAGAAAACTTAGAGTTGTTTGAACGCATGCGCAAAGGAGAATTTAAAGACGGAGAAAAAGTATTGCGGGCTAAAATTGACATGGCTTCACCAAACATCAATATGCGGGATCCTGTTCTTTACCGCATTGCCCATGCAACCCACCATAATACGGGGAACAATTGGTGTGTCTATCCGATGTATGATTTTGCCCATCCATTAGAAGACGCGATCGAAGGGATTACTCATTCGATTTGCACGTTGGAATTTGAGGATCATCGACCCCTATATGATTGGGTTATACGGGAATGTGAAATGGACAATGTGCCACACCAATATGAATTTGCCCGCTTAAATATGACGAATACCGTCATGAGTAAACGAAAGCTTAAACAACTTGTTGATGACGGAGTTGTGGATGGTTGGGATGATCCCCGCATGCCTACAATTTCGGGGCTTCGGCGCAGAGGGTATACGGCTGAGGCAATGCGTAACTTTGCACGAGAAATTGGAGTAGCCAAAGCAGATAGTGTAGTAGATAGTAAAATGCTTGATCATTTTATAAGGGAAGACTTAAAGCTCAAAGCTCCAAGAACAATGGCTGTATTAGAACCCTTAAAATTGGTTATCACAAATTATCCTGAAGGCCAGGTGGAGATGCTAGAAGCCGAGATTAACCCAGAAAACCCGGAAATGGGAACCCGTCAAATCCCCTTTTCCCGTGAAATTTATATTGAGCAAGAGGATTTTATGGAGAATCCGCCTGCGAAATACCATAGACTATTTCCGGGAAATGAAGTCCGTCTGAAAAATGCTTATTTCGTTAAATGTAATGAAGCAATAAAAGATAGCGCTGGGAAGGTCATTGAGCTACATTGTACGTATGACCCTGAAACCAAGAGCGGATCAGGATTTACAGGAAGAAAAGTCAAAGGGACCATCCACTGGGTGGAAGCTTCTCAGGCCGTACCTGCAGAGTTCAGATTATATGAACCACTGATTTTGGACGAAGATGAGGAAGATGGGACCTCTTTTATGGATCACATTAATCCTAATTCCTTAGAGATAGTCCAAGGATTCGTTGAGCCAAATATCAAAGAAGCAAAGCCACAGGAAAAATTTCAGTTATTCAGACATGGCTATTTCAATGTTGATCCGTTGTATTCGACTCAAGGCAACCTTGTCTTTAACAGAATTGTATCGCTGAAGAGTTCTTTTGAATTGCCGAAATTGCCTTAGGGTTTAATCCATTAGCAAAGAAATCTCACCTAAATGAGCCTTGGTTATAGAAATTAAATCTTGAGGACTTAAAAATAGCTGAAGTCCACGCAAACCGGCACTAACGGAAATTTTCTCCTGTATAATAATGTTAGAGTCGATGAAGACAGGATAATTTTTCTTCATGCCAATGGGAGAAACTCCTCCCCGAATATAGCCAGTCAAAGGTTGGACCTCTTTAAGGGGGACAACCTCGACTTTCTTATTTCTGCTTAGAGCAGCTAGACCCTTGAGATGTAACTCACGGTCGCCTTGAATGCAAGCAACAATGACTCCAGTTTTGTCGCCGCGTACAATAAGGGTTTTATAAACCTGCTCAATTGGGAGGCCAACCTTTTTAGCAACACTAATAGCGGACAAATCGGACTCATCGACGGGGTATTCTTTTAATTCATAGATCAGTTTAGCCTGATCAAGAATTCGAGCCGCGTTTGTTTTATGCGACGGCATCCTCTATTCCACCCTTCATAAACAATAGTATATTCTTCGGATTTCTAAAAATCTTTAATTCGATAAAGTCAGAGATTTTCCTGCAGGTTAATTAACTAGAGAATCTTAACGAGAAAAGCCTCATGAGGATTATTAACATTTAATAAAGGCCATGGAATCCCCCGTAATATTGGGACGACGAGGAGACCGTGGCTTATTGTTGTTTATGCCATAAAATAGTCCATAACGTAGATTTGTTTATGAAGTAACATGTGATTGAATGTGAAAGTACTATGAATTTTAGCAAATTCGGAATCCTATAGATTGATGATCGTGAGCATATCTTTTATAATTGCTATTAGCAACTATCTTATCAATTTTAAGGCACATGAAAAACTGCGTGCTAAGAAATTAGAAATAACGTATGACGTTGTTGAGGAGAGGGCGGACCAGTATTGAAAAAATTAAGGGTTCTCGTATTTTCGGCAACGTTTGGAAACGGACATTTGCGTGCAGCTGAAGCAGTGATAGAAGGGATCCGAATTAAGGATCCTTCAGCTGAGATTATCCACTTGGATTTTGGAGATTTTTTGAGTAAACGTATTAACTCGATGGTGAAGAACGTTTACCTTGAAATGATTAAACGAACTCCGAAGCTCTGGGGGCGATTATATTATAAAACCTCTAAGGTACAACCTAGATCAATGATGCAACGTTTTCTGAACCAATTTGGTCGGAACGATTTTCTTAAATACATCCATGTCTTTGAACCAGATCTTATTGTATGTACCTATCCTACAGTATCTTCAATTCTAGCTGAACTCAGACTTGAGGGAATTCTTCATGTGCCATTAATTACGGTTATCACAGATTTTACGGCACATAGTCTTTGGGCTCATCCTGGGGTTGACCGTTACATGGTGGCGTGTACTGAGGTGAAAGAAATTTTAATGTCTTGGGGAATTGATGCGCAACGGATTCATGTAACAGGGATTCCGATAAGCCCCAGATTTGAAGGTGACTTGGATCGTCAACATATTATTTGTAAGCTGGGTTTAGACCCTGCGCTTCCTATTTTCTTGGTTATGGGAGGGGCATATGGTGGATTAAAAAGTACAAAAAGAATCTGTAAGAAGCTCGCAGATTCTTTAGTTCCTGTTCAAGCAATTATTGTTTGTGGAAGAAACAATAAACTTTTTCATTCATTAGAAGAGGTTAGTTCTCAGGCCATTAATCCCATCATACGATTAGGGTTTGTTCATAATGTGGAGGAATTAATGGAAGTTTCAAAGTTAATTATTACTAAGGCTGGTGGCTTAACGGTATCAGAGGCTTTGACCAAGCACCTGCCCTTAGTTATTTTTAAACCAATCCCTGGTCAAGAGGATGGGAATGCCCGGTTTGTTCAACGAATAGGAGCTGGGCATGTTGCAGGCAGCGAGGAAGAATTGGAGCGACTTCTTGACCACTTTTTAAGTCATCCGGAGGATATCGATAAAATGAGGGAAAGAGCGGCCGCAGCTTTGCCGGGCCGGTCAACTGAAAGGGCCGTTGAGGATATGTTGCAATTAGCCGTTGATTTGAGGGGGAAGAAGCAGAAAATCGGATAATCGGATAATCGTTTATCCAAGACTCCTCTTTCTATAACAGAAATTCATATTATAAAATATTTAAATGGAGCGTAGTAAGATGAATGTAGCTTTCTTCCTTATCCCTAAAAAGGATATTGTCTATATTAAAGAAAATGCCACGATGCGTCAGGCACTTGAGAGGATGGAGTACCATAGTTATTCCGCCGTACCGCTCATTAACGATGAGGGAAAATATGTGGGGACCATCACTGAAGGGGATTTGCTATGGAAGCTAAAAAATACACCTGGTTTAACCTTTGCAAATACCGAAGACATTTTCCTAAGTGAGGTAGAGCAACACGTTCAGAATTTACCGGTCACCATTGACGCCCAAATAGAGGATCTAATTTCCAGGGCAGTGGTGCAAAATTTTGTACCTGTTGTGGATGATCAACGGACTTTTATAGGGATAGTCCGTCGAAGGGAAATGATCGAATACTGTTCGAAACTCTTACTTAAAAGAAAATCAGAGCCTATTGCCTAAATAGGATTCGTTAAACTGTTAAAGTCCCCGCCAACCCTCTGGTCGTAAGCGCCCGAAGGCATTCGTCTCGATAATATTGGTCAGGGTCTTTAACAGCTTGTCTCGGTCGTCGGGTAGCGTCGCCCGTAGGGGCAAGTAATTGGAAGCATGATTACTCCTAAAGACACAATGTGTAACCTTTAGATGAGTTAAGAGGGTATGGATTTCTTTCAGGGATTCCAGGGGTGTTAGAAGTTGAAATGTTCCAAGTTCAACACTTTTAGCTAAGGGCGCATATGGCTCGACCATTAGCGTTAGAGCTCCAAGATATTGTGGATCGATGGCACTAACGACTCTAGCGGTATCAAGGGCATGTTCTTGAGAAAGGGCCTTTCCTCCTAGACCAATAATGATAGTGCAGGATAGCAATAAACCACTGGCCTTAAGTCTCTGTCCGGCGTCGATCATCTGGTCTGATGTTACGCCTTTGCAAACAGAAGTTAGGATCCCTTCATGACCACTTTCAACACCTAAGTAAACCATAGTTAGTCCATGTTCCTTTAAATCGGCCAATTCACGAGGGCTTTTGGCGAGTATATCTTTAGGACCTCCGTAGATTCCAACTCGTTTAAGGCGGGGGAATTTCTCATAAAGTTGATCAAGGATTTCTATCAGCAATTCAGAATCTACCGCGATAGCATCTCCGTCAGCCAGAAAGATTCGCTCCGCATCGGGGTCGTTTGCTAGTGCAGTGTCCAGAATGGCTTGGATCTCTGTTCGTGATTTAATCCGAAATGATTTGTCCTTATACATAGTACAGAAGGTACAGGCATTGTGCCGGCATCCTACAGTAACCTGTAAGATAATGCTCTTTGCTTCGCTAGGGGGTCGATAAATCGTTCCTTCATAAAACATTTTTATCAGCTCCTAGTTGTTTTTTTTCATATACTCTTTTCTACAAGGATAGTTTCAGTACCTGCAAGATTAAAATCAAATTTTAGTTAGTGATAAACCGTTTGATGTTCTTCTTTAACTTGGAATTGTACTAGTTTTGGTTTTTTCTAAATCTAATTGCGTTTTGATGCCTTAGGGTGATAATCCCTAGGGCATATTTATTTTTTGAGGGATAATTTCCCTCAACTTTTGCCACACTAAGGAGGCATTAACAAAGTGAGGTGAGGGTATGAAAGTACGTGTTAGACCCTGGGGGGTTGTCATGGTCATCGGGTTAATTATTAGCATTGCCTTGTCTGGTATCGCCTATGCGGCGATAGGTGATCGTTTGCTTGGCAGAGGAAGTAAAGGGCAGGAAGTCAAAGAGCTACAAATAAAATTAGCGCAGTTAGGCTATGTGGTTGGGTCGGCCGATGGAAAGTTTGGTAAAAAAACGGAGTCGGCAGTACGGAACTTTCAAAAGGACCATGGGTTAAGAGTTGATGGATTGGCGGGAACGCAAACTATTAAGGAACTAAATCGTCTGACTACTCAAAGTACGAATGGATCGGGAAAGGCTGTCGGATATAAAAATGTTGACACTAACCTCTTAGCCCGCGCTGTGAATGCTGAGGCGAGAGGAGAGCCCTACTTAGGACAAGTTGCCGTTGCCGCCGTAATTCTTAATCGAATTGCAGATCCGGCATATCCGAAAACAATCGCCGATATTGTCTACCAACCCCAGGCTTTTTCTAGTGTGAATGACGGCCAAATTAATTTGCCTCCTTCAGCATCTGCCATACGTGCTGCCCGAGAGGCTGCAAGTGGTGTAGATCCCTCTAAAGGTGCTCTGTTCTTTTTCAACCCGGCTAAAACGAGAAATAAGTATATTTGGTCACGTCCACAGATTCTTAAAATTGGGAATCATATCTTTACAAAGTAGGAGGACAGGCATGAGAAAAATTTGGATTGGAGCTTTGGCAGCAGCCTTAGCAATTTCTCTAGGCTGGGGATTGAATGAACACCGCTTAGCTGGAGACTATCGTCTTTTAGCGGAAAATAACAACCACCGGGCTTTGTCTGATTTTGCAAGTCACTTAGACCAGATGGAAACAGATCTGGCCAAAGGAGATGTAGCAAGTAACTCCACTCAAAAAATTCTTTATTTAAGCCAGATCTCCAGTAAAAGCGAAGCAGCCCTCAAAGATTTCGCCCAGATTCCGGCCAATCAGGCAGGTCTAAGTTATGTTGGTCAATTTCTAACGCAATCAGGTGATTTTGCCCGGACCTTGGCGCAACGTATCGCTGGCGGGGGAACAATCTCTTCAGAAGAAGATAAGACGCTGAGAGATATGCATGAACGGCTTGTACCCGTCAACCAGAAGGTTCAAGAAATGTTAACTAGAATGGATACAGAAAATTTAGTTTGGACCGACCCTGCCCCGTCTTTAAGACAACGACTAGGCTTTGTTGGACCGCAGATCGCTGAAGCAGCCGCGGATGGATCCGAAGCCCCTGCAAAATCTGTGAGGTCTGGGTTGGATCAGCTAGATGCGAGCTTGCAAAAGCTTCCGCCGTTCACTTACACGGGAGAATACTCCACACGAGTTGTGCTCAAGCCCTTAGGTCTTCCTTCAGGGGAAGTAACCCGAGATCAAGCTCAAGTAGTGGCGCGAAATTTTTTAAACAAAGTAGGCTATGGTAATGTAACCCCAGAATTTACAGGGGACTTGCAAGGACCCTTAGG
>JAUZPJ010000079.1 GCA_030706025.1 Bacillota bacterium
AGACACTGATGCCCAATGGGGGAGCCCTAAACACTCGATTCCCTTGCTTAATCCGTTACGGGAAGAACTTAGTGTGATGCGTACTTCTTTGGTGCCTGGCCTTCTCGAAGTGGCTGCCCGTAATGTTGCACGCCGTAACACGGATGTGAGTATTTTTGAGATAGGGGCTACGTATTGGGGAGAGGAGCAACCGTTAAAGAAACTTCCACGAGAGGAATTGCGAGTTGCAGGAGTGGCTGTAGGAAAGAGCGGCAGGCATTGGTTAAACCCATCAAAAGACTATGATTTTTATTACCTTAAAGGAATTCTGGAAGAGGTAGCGTCGGAGTTTGGTTTGAAGTTAGATTATCGCAGAGCTGAGAATCAAGGCTTATTACATCCGGGACGTTCCGCAGACATTTATCTTCTGAACCAATGTGTTGGCTTCTTAGGGGAGATGCATCCCTCGCTGGAGAAAGAATGGGAACTGGAACGGGTGGTCATCTTCGAATTAGAGCTAGCTCCCTTATTTGCGCGGATGCGGCAAACCGTTCGTGCCCAATCTATCCCGCGTTTTCCTGCAATACAAAGGGATTTGGCCGTTGTCGTAGCTCTAGAAACCTCGGCCGATGCAGTGATGGCTAAGATGCGAAAATTAGGTGGAGAGTTGCTACAACAAGTTGAGATATTTGATGTCTATACTGGAAAATCTATTCCGGATGATCGCAAGAGCTTAGCGTTCTCATTACGTTATCAGTCGTTAGATCGGACATTGACGGATGAGGAAGTAAATGTATTAAATTCGAAGATTTTAGCGGGAATTCAGCAGGAATTTGACGCGGAATGGCGAAAATAAAGGAAACGAATAAAGCAGGGTGTACAAGAGAGCGAGGGGAATTTGTGACACAGGAACCAATAAGGATCACTGTTGAGATATTTGGCGAAAAGCATGTGGTCCGCGGTGAAGGGTCAGCAGCATATATTCAAGGATTGGCGCATGAGGTGGATAAGAAGATGCGTCTAATCGCTCAACGGCTACCTCGCTTGGGGGTACACCAAGTTTCTATTTTGACTGCCCTAAACTTTGCTGATGAGCTTGCGAAGCTACGAGAAGAACAAGAGACATTGATGCAGTTACTGGGTGAGAAGACTGAGTAAACAAAAGTCTGAAAGGGACAGTAGACGAATAGTGATAAAAATGAACTGGTTATTGGCCAGTTCATTTTTTGTTTGCCACAACAAAGGGAAGGGGCAATATACTCTAAGTAATTTTAAGAACGATTAATAATAAAAAAGAGAGAGTAATTTGTACTCTCTCTAAAAGCTCTTTAGGCAAGAATCATGCGATCAGTATTCATATGAGATCCACTAGCTTTTTCAAACATTTCGAGTAAGCGGCTAATCGTCATATTACTTCGGTCCACCCCTCTAATGTCGAGAATCACACGACCTTCGTGCATCATAATAGTTCGGTTCCCAAAAGCCAATGCATGGTCAAGATTATGAGTGATCATCAGAGTCGTGAGTTGTTGCTGCTCTGTCACGTCACAAGTCAATTCTAATACCTTGGCAGCGGTTTTCGGGTCAAGGGCAGCAGTGTGCTCGTCAAGCAGCAAAAGTTTGGGTTTTTGTAAGGTTGCCATTAGAAGGGTCAAGGCTTGACGCTGTCCCCCAGATAAGAGGTTTACGCGATGAGTTAACCTATCTTCCAAGCCTAAGCCGAGTTGTTCCAGTTTAGAACGAAATAAGTTGCGTTCTTGAGAGCCGATTGCTCGGCGTAAGCGTCTGGTTTTTCCTCTGCGCAAAGCCATGATAAGGTTTTCTTCAATAGTCATCGAGCCAGCTGTGCCGGATAATGGGTCTTGGAACACTCGACTAATTAAGTTTGCTCTTTTATGGGCTGGAAGACGGGTAATCTCTTCGCCGTCAATAAAGATCTGTCCAGCGTCTACAGGAAAGTTCCCGGCTACAGCATTTAGGAATGTGGATTTCCCTGCACCATTACTTCCGATCACAGTGACGAAATCATTCGGCGCAAGTTCTAATTGTACTTGATTTAACGCCTTTTTTTCGTTAATGGTTCCTCGGTTAAAGACCTTTACCAGATTACGGACGGTAAGCATGTTATGCACCCTCTCCCTTCATACCGGCAGTCAACGAAACAATCTTTTTCCTGAAACTGGGCGAAACTAAAGCAAAAATCACAATCACGGATGTTATCAATTTTAAATCGGTTGGAGCCAAACCCAACTGTAAGACGAGGGCAATGATCACACGATAAATAATACCCCCGCAGAGCACGGCAATGATAGTGCGCCCTATTGAAGAGGTACCGACTAACACTTCCCCGATTATGACGGAGGCCAAGCCGGCGATAATCATTCCAATTCCCATACTGGCATCAGCAAATTGCTGATTTTGAGCGACATAGCTTCCAGCAAGAGCGACCAAACCATTGGATATACTGAGACCAAGAATTTTCATAAGATCCGTGTTTACGCCGAGACTTCTAATCATCAGCTCATTATCTCCGGTGGACCGCAAGGCAAGTCCTAATTCTGTTTGGAGGAAAAAGTAAATTACAGCACCGAGGAATACCACAGATATTAAACTGAGTACGAATACACCGTATTCGTCCATCAATGGAAGTTGGGCAAAATCAGTAAAGATGGTACGTGAGCCAAGGAGCGAGATATTGGCTCGACCCATGACCCGAAGATTAATCGAATAGAGCGCTGTCATGGTTAGAATTCCCGAGAGTAAGGGTGTAATTTTGAACTTAGTGTGAAGAATCCCCGTAAAAAGACCGGCAAGGTTCCCAACAATAAACGCAAGTCCGGTGGCAAACCAAGGATTGGCCCCGCCTACAATCAGTGATGTAGCGGTGGCTGCACCAAGCGTGAAGCTACCGTCAACAGATAAGTCCGCATAATCAAGAATTCGAAACGTCAGGTAGACCCCCAAAACCATAATGGAATACATTAAACCCTGTTCAGTTGTACCGAGCGCTATTTGTGAGAACATCTTAACACCCCATTACATTGCATTTGATTTAACTAAACAGTATAAAACCTAAAGACATACCAACATTATACATTCCAAAGTTACAAACCTACTATATACACAACTTGAAAAGCTGTGTATATAGTAGGTTGCGAGAAACACATCATTCTTTTAACATTTACTTGGAAAATGTTGCTTTCTTCATAATATCTTCAGGTACGGTTATACCCAGTGTACTAATGGTTGCTTTATTGAGAACAGTGTCAAATTCTTTCTGACTTTCAATAGGCATATTTTGGGGTTTATCGCCTTTGAGAACTCTAAGAGCCATATCGCCGGTTTGTTTACCAAGCTTGTTGTAGTTAATTCCAATTGTCGCCAAGGCCCCTTTGTCAACGACACTGCTCTCGCCAGAAATAATGGGAATCTTATTCTTGTTCGCGACTTGAACAACGGATTGCGCAGCGGAAACAACCATGTTATCGGTAGGAACATAGATTGTATCAACTTTACCTACTAGTGATTGGCTGGCTTGTAAAACATCCGCACTCGTTGTGACGGTCGCTTCCACGATTTCCAAGCCAAGGTCTTTGGCTACTTTCTTTGCCATTGTTACTTGTACTTGAGAATTGACTTCCCCAGCATTATAGATAACTCCAACTCTTTTTACATTTGGAACTAATTTCTTCATAAGTTCGAATTGTTCCTTAAGAGGGTTCATATCAGTTGTTCCTGTAACGTTTTTACCAGGCTTATCCATACTGTTTACTAGTTTTGCCTCAACTGGATCCGTGACGGCCGTGATTAGAATCGGGATATCTTTGCTGGCACTTGCCATAGCCTGAGCGGAAGGAGTGGCAATAGCTAGGACAAGATCAAGTTTAGCCGATGAGAATTTTTGGGCAATCGATTGCAGAACGGATTGATCACCTTGTGCATTTTGGTAATCAACAGTGAGGTTTTTTCCTTCTTCATAACCGTTTTGTTTAAGTGTTTCCAAAAATCCCTGCCGAGCAGCATCTAAAGCAGGATGCTCAACGATTTGTACGATTCCGATTTTAACGGCCTTTTTCTCCCCGCTAGTACTAGAAGTCGCCTCAGATTTTGCTGCACCACATCCAACTAAACTAAGTAGTAATAATAGACTTAGACCAAACGCTAATAATTTTTTCACCGTCATACCTCCCTCATAATTTTGGGCATAAAAAATACACCTCCGCAGGAAGTGCTTCATTGCCCATCTCCTACTGTACTACCATACTGCCAACATTTAATTAATTTCATATTAAAGTATCTGTCAAAGTGTGTCAATATAATTTTTTTGTTAAGACTTCAAGGGGCGAAACAAACATACCAAATTGTACAAATTAAAGTTAAACAATTATAATAATACGGTATACTGGCGATTAGTGCTGACAAAAAGTATTGGTACAATGTAGAAACAGGGGAAATAATAAAATGGATGAAACGAAAATTTTGAGATCACGACCACTAGAGCTTTTAGCGCCTGCAGGAAGTTTCGAGGCCTTTAAAGCCGCAGTAGAAAACGGCGCAGATGCAGTTTACCTCGGGGGTAAAACCTTTAGTGCTAGGGCAAGTGCCGCTAACTTTGACTTAGAAGAGTTGAAAAAGGCGATTCGATATGCTCATGAACGTCAGGCAAAAGTGTTTGTGGCAGTTAATATTCTTATTGCCGACCAAGAGTTTCAGGAACTTTTTGATTATCTTTATACCTTGTATGAAATCGGTGTTGATGCTCTCATCGTGCAAGATATAGGGGTTGCGGGGCTAATTCATTCGATTCTTCCGGAAATGGAGATTCATGCCAGCACACAAATGACAGTGAATACAAGTTGGGGTGTTCAGCATTTGGATGCGTTAGGCTTTTCTCGGGTCGTATTGGCCCGAGAGACTACAGCTGATGAAATCAAACTAATTGCGGAAAGGACACCGCTTGAAATAGAGGTTTTTGTGCATGGAGCACTTTGTATATGTTATTCTGGGCAGTGCCTCATGTCGAGCTTTATTGGGGGGCGGAGTGGTAACCGTGGTACATGTGCCCAGCCTTGTAGGATGACATATCAACTTATGAATGATCAAAAAGAGAACCTTTTAGCAAATAAAAATACCGGGGAACATCTTCTTAGCCCGCGTGATTTGAGTCTTGTGGAGGAATTGGCAGAGTTAAAACGGATTGGGGTTCATTCCCTTAAAGTTGAAGGGAGAATGAAGCGACCGGAGTATGTGGCAACGGTTATTCGCCTTTATAGACAGGCAATAAATCGGATTAAGGATCTTCCAGAAGCAGGTACAGAGAGCTCATCTCTGCTTTCTCCAGATGAACATCATGAATTGTTACAGGTTTTTAACCGAGATTTCACTAAAGGGTATTTTCGAGAGAATCCTGGTGCGGAACTGATGAGTTATAGTCGCCCAAACAATCGGGGGACACGTCTGGGCAGGGTGACTCGCTTAGAAAACAGACGATTATTTCTTAAACTTGAGGCCGCTTTGCACCCCGGAGATGGGATTGAACTTTGGACAGGTCGTGGCAGGGAAGGGGTCACGGTGGGGACTATATGGCGAGATAAGAATGAGGTTGAAGAAGGACTAACCGGAGAAACCGTCCAGATTGAGTTTTCAGGCATAGCACACCCAGGAGATCGAGTCTTTAAGACGAATGATGCCTTACTTATGGAAAAGGCCCGAGAAAGTTTTCAGGAAGGTCGGGAACAAAGAAAAAACCCGCTCACAATGAGTCTATCAGGAAGTTTAGGCGAAAAGTTATGTTTGGAGGTCAAAGAAGGTGAACGTAGGGTAGCGGTTTACTCAGCGAGTGTAGCTCAAAAGGCTTTGAAAAGACCGTTGACCCGTGAGTATGCCTTCCAACAGTTAGGACGCTTAGGTACGACCCCCTTTTGGCTCGAAAAATTAGAGCTAGGGATTGATGAAGGTATCATGTTGCCGGTGAGTGACCTTAATGAGATGCGTCGCTCAGCGGTGGAAGAACTTTTAAAAACAAAGCCGCGGCAAAAGCTTGATCGGCACATGTACCGACAGAGGATAGAGCATTGGCACCAGCGTCAGACCATAGAACGGAAGGACCTAGTAACGGACAAGAATGTTACTCCTAGGATTTCTGTAGCCGTTAGTAACATGGATACTCTTCGTGCTGCCCTCAAGGCAGGGGCTAAGCGGGTGCTGATCGGTGGGGAGCATTGGCGTTCTAGACGCGGATTTTCCTCGGAAGAGATCCGAACGATTTTTGAGAGTTGCAGGAAGCAAGGCATTGATTGTGTTTGGAGGTTACCTCGGATTCTAAACCAGGCTCAGAGTGATATTCTTCTAGAAAGTCTGAAAAAGACTGCAGAATGGACTAAAAAGCCCAAACTGATGGTTTCGAATCTTGGAGAGTTGGAGCTGATACGTTCCATTGATGTAGAGTGGCCGTTTGAGGTGGATTATTCCTTAAATATTTTTAATGAAGCAAGTCTTGCCCACTTTCTGCGCCTGGGAGCTCAAGTTGTAACTCTTTCTCCTGAACTGCACCATGAACAACTTGCACATTTAGCAAAGTGGCCGAGAACAGAACTAATGGTTTTCGGTGATCTGGAAATGATGGTGAGTGAATACTGTCCGGTGGGGTCAACCTTGGGTGGGAAAAAAGGGGAACATTGTGCCAGACCTTGTGTGCAAGCACCGCATTACCTGCGCGATCGTATGCGCTATGATTTTCCAGTGGAGACAGACCAAGAGTGCCGGATGCACCTTTTTAATGTTAAGATCTTGAACCTCTATGAAGAGCTTGCTCAAATTCGGCGCATGGGGATTTCGACTCTACGCTTACAATTAACTCGGCAAACACCTGAACAAGTTAGCCGGATTGTTCGTTTGTTTTCTAAGGCTTGGGATACAATAAATGCGGGTAAGAAGGCAGCTTGGACTTCGGAAGAGGGGATGGATGATTTGACAGCGCTCTTCCCGGGGGGATTCACGAAAGGTCACTTCTATCGCGGCGTACTGTAGACTTATCGCGTTGTTTTCAGGGTAATGAGGAGGAAATATGGGAATTGAAAATAAAGTTCTGAGTAAACTAGATTTTCCCAAGGTATTAGTACGGTTGGCAGAGTACTGTACGCTGCCGCGGGCTAAGGAGTTGGCGGTAGGATTAACTCCGCATGTTGATTGGGAATCCGTTCGTTTGAGTTTGCGGGAAACGGATGAGGGGAAAAGTCTTTTGCGGGGAAATCCACTTTTCTCCGTTCGGGGTGCTAAAGAAATTCGCCCCTATATTGAGCGTTGCCTGCGCGGTGGAGTTATTCAGGGTGAGGAACTGCTTGAGATTCGGGATACACTGCAAGTAGGGCGGAAAATTAAGCAGTTCTTTCTGGAAACCAAGGAGGAGTTTGGAGGATTATGGGAGATTACCTTGCCCATTGAACCACAGAAGGTTTTGGAGAATGAAATCTCTCGCTGTATTGCGGAAGATGGGAAGGTTGCAGACAATGCCTCCCAAGAGTTGGCCGAATATAGACGCGCTCTAACTCGTTTACAGAACCGCATACGGGAAAGTCTGGAGGGAACCTTGCGCAATTCTGCCTTTCAGAAGATGCTGCAAGATCCTATTATTACACAACGTTCGGACCGTTATGTGATACCGATTAAACAAGAATACCGCGCAGTATTTCCCGGCATAGTCCACGATCAATCGGCGAGCGGAGCAACTTTGTTCATTGAGCCTATGCCTGTTGTCCATCTGGGAAATGAACTGCGGGAAGTGGTGATGAAGGAACAACGTGAAGTCCAGCGAATTCTACTTATGCTCTCCGCTCTAATTGAAACTCATGCGGATGTGGTAGCCGAGCTTCACGAAGCCTTAGGCAAATTGGACCTTGTGCTGGCCAAAGCACATTTAAGCTCCGCCATGAATGCGGGTGCCCCGGGATTAGTCACTGGGCAGCAAATGAAACTTGTCCAAGCCAGACATCCGCTGATTGGTGGAACCGCAGTCCCACTTTCCGTAGAATTGGGGATTGACTTTGATACATTAGTGATTACCGGACCTAATACTGGGGGCAAGACAGTAGCACTAAAAGTCGTTGGGCTAATGGCAGCCATGACTCAATCGGGACTGCACATTCCAGCGGAAAGTGACTCTCGCATGGGGGTCTTTACCCAGATTTTTGCGGACATTGGGGATGAACAAAGTGTCGAGCAGTCGTTAAGTACCTTCTCAGGGCATATGAAAAATATTGTAGAAATTATTGACCAGTCCGATGAGCGTTCCTTGGTTTTACTTGATGAAGTCGGGGCAGGTACTGATCCAACTGAAGGGGCAGCCCTAGCCATGGGAATTCTGACAGAACTCCATGAACGAGGGTGCCGAACGGTATCCACAACACACTATGGGGCGCTAAAAACGTTTGCCTATGAAACACCGCGTGTTAAAAATGCCTCCGTGGAATTTGATACTGAGACTTTGCGCCCAACCTATCGACTGTTAGTTGGAATCCCGGGGAAAAGCAATGCTTTTACGATTGCTGGACGGCTGGGACTCAGCGAGCGGGTCTTACAAAGGGCCAATACCTTTGTAGCGGAACGGGAAATGCAGGTAGCGGATCTCATTGAGAACTTAGGAGAAACCCATAGGGAGATTGAATTAGAGAAGCAAAAGGCTGAATCAGGAAGGCAAGCAGTGGAAAGGCAAAGTAAGGCTTTGGAGGAAAAGGCCGTACGCTTGGATGAGGACTATGAACTCTTGATGGCGATGGCTAGGGAAGAGGCCAGTGAGCTAATTCGCGGAGCTAAACGAGAAGCCGATGCGATTATTGAGGAGTTAAAAGAGGCTCTCAGAAAGAATGCCAAACAACAACAAGATATTGAAAAGGCCCGCCAAGGATTTAGACGCATCTCTGCCAAGTTGGACAATGGTCGGCAAGCTAAGCGACCGGGCAGCAGTGGTTTGGCTGCTGAGCAGCTTAAGCTAGGACAGACGGTTCAGATGACGAAACTTAGGCAGAAAGGGCAAGTCGTTAAGCTCCCCAATGCAAACGGAGAAGTTCTAGTCCAAGCGGGCATTATGAAGATTATGGTCCCCTTGACGGAATTAAAGCTTGCTCCAGAGGAGAAGAAGACGTCACCCAAGTTTTCACGTTCAGCGAGTATTGGGCTTCAAAAAGCGGAGGAACTCCGCAGCGAGATTGATTTAAGAGGAATGCTCGTTGAGGAAGGAACAGAGGCTCTGGACAAGTACATGGATGACGCCGTTCTGGGTGGGATTGGCCTTATCTACGTGATTCACGGTAAGGGTACTGGGGCAATGCGGGCTGGAATACAGGATTTTCTGAAGGGACATCCGCATGTGCGCAGTTTTAGACTTGGTGAATATGGAGAAGGAGACTCCGGAGTGACAGTCGTAGAGCTGAAGTAAAACTCATTTACAGAAGGGATTGTCTTGGAAATCAGGTAAAATGAACTGCCACGTTATAGAAATTTTATTTCAATAATGTGGCAGTTTTTTGGTATTAATCCTAAGAAATAAGTTTTAGGTGGCATCTGTGCTACTGGGAAGAAGCTGACATGAAAAGCCGAGAAGCAAAAAGACGAGTCCAAAGACCCGCCTTTTCAAATTTATTGCCCCATTCGTTTTAGTCAGTTAGCGTTAATTTTACGCTTCCTGAAGGG
>JAUZPJ010000008.1 GCA_030706025.1 Bacillota bacterium
AAAAGGGTTTTTGGGTCAGGTTGACCAAACTATGCGACCAACATCGTGGATTTTTATTAGTAGAGTTGTCCATTAAATTTATCCAAATGTTTAATATGAATTCTCGTAATTGACTAAACACTGATAGCCTAAAAAATTGCTGATGCGGACAAGTTGATTTAAAAATCCGCATCGAGCTTTTCAGGCTGTTATTAGTATTACCCCCCTGCGGTAAAATATACTCTACTTTACATAATATCTATTATCGGACCCAAATTTATAAAAATGTTTCCCTGCACAACCCATATAATATATCGTCTTAAAAATCAAGTAATTGTAATTAATAACCCGTCGTAACATCTAAAGATTCCAAAGATAAAGAACCACAATGACCTTTCATACTTAAAGACCTGTTGAGATGGTTGATGTTAGCAGCTATCCTCCATAAAAATTTTAATTAGTAAAGCCCTCACGGGAGACGCTTCTGCACCATCGATACAAATTGGAGGAGCAACAAGCAGATATTCGTCTTCTTCAATCTCCTTTAGGCGAAGTCCTTCTAATACTATAATGTGTGAACCCAACAGTATTTTATGAGTTTCATGGTCCGGTTGGTTTCGTTCGATCCCTAAGGCATCAATACCAACTCCTATGACCTCCTTATTTCTGAGATACTCTGCACCTGTTTTATCAAGATAAACAAATTCACCTTCTAATATATCCAAAAAGGAATTTTTAGTTTTTAGAAGTATGAAATCACCTTGAGCAATATCCTTTTGGGCTAAATGTTCTTTATTAATTTGATGTTCAATATTTGAGAAATCAAGAACTTTACATTTTGTTACAACCTTTTCTAAAGCCAATTTATTAATTGCCTCACCACCTTGTAACATATGCAGAGGTGAATCTATATGCGTTCCCGTGTGCAAATTCATTTCGAGCTTGGTTTCATATACCGAACCAGAACTATAATCGTTTATTATTTTAACAATTGGCTTTTTTGACGTTTTCCCCTTGTACACAGGCATATCATGATAAATGCTCATCGAAATATCATATATTTTCATTTTCTAGCCCCCTATATTATTCCACCATTCTCTTCCATCACGGGCTAATAACTCAAAAGCCTTTACCGGCCCCATAGTGCCTGCCTCATAATTAGGATAATTAAATCGTTTCTGTTCCCTATATTTAAACTCAATAATACGATCGGCAAAAATCCAGGACGCTTCCACCTCATCCCATCTTGAAAAAAGAGTTGCGTCTCCACGCAAAACATCGAAAATAAGTCTCTCATAGGCTTCCGGTGTATTTCCTAACGTGGGACTGTTATAACTTGTCTCCATTTTGGTAGCAAAAATATCATGATAGGTACTAAAATCTTTGGTATTGAATTGAAAGAATACACCTACATTGGGTTGTATCCTAATGATCAATAAATTAGGCTCCTGCACATTCTGGTCCTTAAAGTAAAGAATCTTTGGCAAAGATTTAAATTGGACAACAATTTCCGCGGATTTTGCTCCCAACCGTTTTCCTGTTCTGATATAAAACGGGGTTCCCGCCCATCGAAAATTATTTATGTGAAGTTTCAAAGCCACAAACGTTTCTGTTCTTGAATTTTCCGGTACCTTCTCCTCTTCTCTGTATGCCTTAACGGTCGTGCCATCGATAACACCTTTTCCATATTGTCCGAAAACAACATTGTCCCTAAGTAATTCAGGGGTGAATTCTTCGATAGCTTGAATCACCTTTAACTTTTCAGTTCTAATAGCATCAGTTTTAAGGTTTACAGGAGGTTCCATAGCAACTAATGAAAGGATTTGGATAATGTGGTTCTGAACCATATCCCTCATTGCTCCTGAACTTTCATAATAACCACCCCTTGTTCCAACCCCATCCTTCTCATTTAGGAATATCTGAATATTATCTATGAATTTATTGTTCCATAAGGACTCAAAAACGGAATTACAGAACCGTAGAACCATGATATTCTGTATCATTTCCTTACCCAGATAATGATCGATCCTATAAATACTATTTTCCTTGAAAACTTCAATAAGCTTGTTATTTAGTTTTCGAGCAGTCACCAAGTCCTTACCGAAAGGTTTTTCAATAACCAGTCTCTTCCAAGGTGTTCCTTTGCTTTCGGCAAGATCACTTTTATGAAGACCTTGAACGATCGTTTCAAAGAACTCTGGAGCAACGGCAAGGTAGAAAACTCGATTTCCTTGAGTCTGAACTTTAATGTCTATGTTTTCCAAAAATACTTTAAGTTTTGAATACTCACTTTGATCCGTAAAATCGATCTGCAAATAGTAAATTAGTTCCTTTAACCTGGCCCAATATGTTTCGTCAATTTTATTCCTAGAATATTTGTTTATCGAACTAAACACTTCATTTCTATATTGTTCAAGTCCCATATCTTTTCTTCCTATAGAAACTATAGCAAAATGTTCCGGCAATAATTGATCATAAACCAAATTGTACAGTGCGGGCATTAGTTTTCTATGGGTTAAATCACCCGTACCGCCGAAGATAACCATGATTGAAGACAGTCTATAATGCTTAAAAGCTTCATTTTCGATATACAAAATATTCCTCCTTAATTCGACTACCAATAGGTATGAAATGTACCTTCTTGATCAACTCTCTGGTACATATGGGCACCAAAATAATCTCTCTGTGCTTGTAATAAATTCATGGGCAATTCAGCCGATCTATAGCTATCATAATAAGAAAGCGCACTTGAAAACCCTGGAACTGGAATACCGGCTGCGACAGCTTTAATAATCACATCCCGCCAATTATGCTGATATTCTTCAACGCTATTCTTAAAATAGTCATCAAGAAGCAAATTCGCCAAGCTCGGGTTCTTTTCATAAGCCTCCTTAATATGATTCAAAAACTGGGCTCTTATTATACAACCCCCACGGAATGTCATAGCGATATTACCAAGGTCTAGCCCCCAATTATTGATCTTTGATGCTGTTCTCAACATACTAAAACCCTGCGCATACGAACATATTTTACTGGCATAAAGAGCCCTTCTTACGGATTCGACAAACTCATCAGTCTTTTTACTAACTGTAACTGTATTTGAAGGATCTTTTAAAATTTTATTTGCAGCAACGCGTTCTTCTTTAATAGACGAGATATATCGTTGAAATACCGCTTCAGTAATGGTCGGAATGGCAACTCCCATATCTAGGGCAATCTGGCTAGTCCATTTTCCAGTACCTTTTTGTCCGGCAACATCTAAAATTACGTCAACCATAGCTTTACCTGTCTCGGAGTCAGACTTTGTAAAGATATCCGATGTAATGTTAATCAAATAACTATTAAGTTCTCCCTCATTCCATGCCTTAAAGGTTTCATGCATTTTAGGCGCGGACATATTAAGTAATCTTTTTAAAAGGAAGTATGCTTCGCAGATTAATTCCATATCTGCATATTCAATCCCATTATGTACCATCTTGACAAAATGCCCTGCTCCGTCTTCTCCCATATACGAGCAGCAAGGTTCCCCATTCACTTTTGCAGAAATTTCCATTAAAATCTCTTTAATTAATTGATAAGCAGACTTGTCTCCACCCGGCATGATTGCGGGGCCTTTTCGGGCACCTTCTTCCCCTCCTGAAATTCCCATGCCAATAAAATTGAAACCTTGGGCTTCAAGCTCCTTATTTCTCCGCATCGTATCCAAATAATAAGAGTTGCCGCCATCCATTAAAACGTCCCCTTTTGAAAGGTACGGTATGAGCTGTTTTATCATATTATCCACGGCTTCTCCTGCTTTAACCATCATGATGATCTTACGTGGTTGATCAAGAGATTGTACAAAATCTTCAATTGAAAACGTCCCGTGGATTTTACCCTCTGCCTCATCTAATAATGCCTTTGTTTTTTCAGGTGAACGGTTGTAAACAGCTACTGAATAGCCGTGTTCTGCTATGTTTAAGGCAAGATTTTTTCCCATCACTGCAAGGCCAATTACACCTACTTGTTGCTTGTTCATAATCTTATCCTCCTTTTCTTTCTCTAATCGTTTGCCTCAAACTACAGAATTCTTCTATTTCAATTATAGGAGACTCGGCTGTAGCTCAAATAGATTCTATTTTCTACCTATTCTTTTCTTTCTTATTTACCTTTTCGATTAGTTCTTTGGAGATCTCGATGGACAATTGGGACTGATATCTCTTAATATTCAAGCCCTTTTTTGTGGCAGCTTTTACGTTTTTTGTATGAGATCTTACGCGAAATCTCGTGCCTAAATAGATTAAAGAATAAGAAACAACCATAACTATACCTGTAATTAGCCCAGCTGCTTGCCCTGGAATAAATGGCATGCTGAAAAATATTATAAACATACTAAATAAAGCAATCCAAGAAGCATACGGATACCCCGGCATTTGACACTTTCCTTCTGGAGGGCATCCCTTCGTTCTACGGAATCGTATGTGACTGGCTATAATTACAGCATAGGTAAACAGCAATGCAAAGCCACCAGATGTTATCAAAACAAGATAAACTCTAGGAAACAAAAGGCCAAAACCCAATCCTATAAGCATAGCAACACCAGAAAATAAAATTCCCCGATAAGGAACATCCTTATCATCTTTTAGCCATTTCGGTGCATGATCATCATTTGCCAAAGACCTTATCATTCTTCCTAATCCAAATATGGCTGCTAGCATTGCTGAAAGAATAGCCGCAATCAGTACCAGATTAATAGCGGTACCAGCCCATTTGATCCCCCACCGATTAAGAGATGCTTCCATGGGACTAATATTTTCGCTGAGATTAGCTGTAGGAATTAGTGGGAGTAGAACGGCAGCATATAGGATATACAATCCTACAAGCGATAATACGGTGTATGTAATTGCTTTAGGAATTGTTTCTCTGGGATTCTCTGCTTCTGAGGCAGCTAATCCTATAATTTCAAAGCCTGCATAAGCAAAAATCACAAGAAGCATACTTCCAGCGATGCCCTTTATCCCTTCCGGCATGAGAGGCTCCCTAGCTAATTCTCCGGCACCGATGGGTAAATTTCCTGGAATCAAACCTAGAATTAGTAATGAAGCCATAATGATAAAAAAAACTATGGCGAATAATTTTAAAGCAACAAGTCCACTCTCCAGCCTGCTTAACCTATCAGCCCCTAATAGATTGAGCAATGTTACACCAATGATAATTAAACTCCCTAAAACAGAGATGGATGTATTAGGAAACCATTCTCGGACTAGTAGTGATATGGCCGTGGCTTCACTGGACATAGATAGTACAGTTCCCGTCCAATACACCCACCCAACAACGAATCCTGTGCCAGGGCCAAACTCTTGTGCCGCGAAGGTACTAAAAGAACCAACATCAGGATTTGCTACAGTCATCTCAGACAAAGCAAAAAGTATAAAATAAACGAGTACTCCCCCTAATATATAGGATAAAAGAATAGAGGGTCCCGCAGCATGGATAGCCACTGACGAGCCAAGAAAAAATGAACCTCCTATTACACTTCCTAGTGCCATCATTGTAAGCTGCCATGCAGATAAGCCTTTGTGTTTATTACCCATAATCTTCTTCTCCATCTTTCAACAAAATTGTTTTCGCATTATTATTAGCTTTAATTTTGAAAAAGATTCTATTGCTTTAATTAAGAAAGGAAGCCATTTGGCTTCCCTTCTTTCATATACTAGTACGAGTACAGATACTAGACAAATACTTGCTAGTTCATATCTATCTAGACATGGAAAACCCAAATAAGTGACATCTTTAGGTGTCCATTATTCGGGTCATAGTTCACTCTTAAGTTATTTTCTTGAATTCGAATCTACTTGGTTGATTTAATCTTATATCGATTGATATGTCCTTTTGGGCGGTTTGAGATTTTGTCTTCAGTATTTAATAGTATATCGTCAATCTCAATTTCAGCGTAGTCACCCTCTGGGGATTTAATACATTGGCAGCAATTATCACATTGCTTGGTAGGATCAAGATCACAAAGATCACATTCACCGCATTCAGTGCAGGAACGATCTTCTAGTACACATTGTTCGCCAAAATTTTTCAAATACCTCACCCTCCGAAGTAAACGTCAAAAATCTAATATAATCCCGGCCCCGATATTAATGATCTTGGGCTTTCCGCTAGACCTCGTAATGCGGCATTTGAACGCCGCATGGCCCAACCCTCATCTAATAATTTGATAGTATCATTATAACGTTGTTTGCTTCCCAACACCACTAGTAGTAAATCCCCATCAGGTCTTGTGACATAGGATACAAGGCACTCTCCTGCTTCAGTGGTAGTACCAGTTTTAAGACCTTCGTCCCCGGGATAGACTCCCAGAAGCTTGTTCGTGGTTTGAACCTCGGCATAATGATTTACACCTCTTGTGTCTTTCCATTGTACACGCGCACGTGGTTCTTTAACATAGTTCATAAGTACTTCATTCTTAATAAATAAACTTGCAATTTTACTTAGATCATTGGCAGTGGTGTAGTGATCGGAGTCAGGCATTCCATGAGGATTGGTAAAATGGCTATGTTGGCACCCAAGAGTGACCGCATAATTGTTCATTTCTTCGGCAAAAGCGGGGATGGAACCACTAATTTTAACCGCAATAGCTGCCGCAGCATCATTGGCACTATGTACATAGAGTGCTGTCAAAAGGTCATGAACCGATATTACGTCCCCTGGACTGAGTCCCAATCGAGAACCGTCCACGGTCACCTCATTACCCACCTTCACAATATCCGTCTCTTTCAAAGTTTTGAGTGCTATCAGCCCAGTAAGAAGTTTTGTGGTACTAGCCGGTGCACGTTGGACATCAGGCCTATCTGCTTTTAAAACCTTGGAGGTATGAAGATCAATAAGCACATAGCTTTCGGATTCATTAGATGATTTATCGCCTATTATTGTGTTAGATGTGTTTGATTTAACCTCAGATAACTCAGTACCTCTACCAAGGGCAGTTAAATAGTGGAACCCACTATATACTAAAAGGCAGAGAATTACTATTGAGATAAGCCTTTTTAAAGCAATTATACGTAAACGTTTAGAACTTACCATAGTACTATCCCCTCGTTATATAGAGAAAATAGAGACAAGATTTGTCTCCATTAACAAGATTTTATGCGCTCTTATTAAAATACAAACAACGTTATTATAACGAATCTTAGAGTTTGTCGCAAGCTTATACATTACTTGATTGTAGTTATTCCCTACTTAGACCAATTTTGCCAGACCTTCAAGAAGGGATAAGGATTAATCCATTCTCCATTGGGCAATTCAATGCCAAAGTGAAGGTGGTCCGGTGTTGTTATAGCATCTCCAGTGTGCCCCATACTTCCTACAGAGTCTCCTGCTTCGATTCGTTTTCCTTTTACAAGCCACGGAGAAATAGTTTGTAAGTGTGCGTAATAATAATAATTTCCATCATCTCCACGTACACCCACTCTCTCTCCACCAAGCCGATTCCATCCCAATTGCTCAATTTTCCCGTCACAGATACTTATTATGGGAGTCCCTTCTTTTCCAAATAGATCTGTCCCTTCATGTCTGCGAATTCCTCCTTCACGATCAGCGCCAAAGCTATCTTCAAACCAAGTAGTTCCCGACACAGGGAATCGATACTTATTGGGCTGATAAAAAGGATAATCCTTTAATATCTCCCAATGACGCAGGACGATCTTCCGCATACTTGAGGGTATCGTTCCCCAGTTCAAATCCGAGAAAGGGACATTATTTCGAAGTTGCTCAATTAGAGGTTGAGCCTCTTTCTCCGAAAGCGTCGAACTTATTGCCAATAGATACTCCCAAGAAATTGTTGGTGAGTGGCGATGAACGTTTAGACACTGCTCAACTAGTCCGGTTGACATTCTAGTAAGATACGGATAGACATCTGGCTTAATAGTGGGTGGCCGGTGTAGTACCTTCCATGTAATAATAGCTATAAGCAAGAGAAGACCCACTTGTATGACTCCTTTTTGAATCCTAGATGAAATAATAATCATGTTTCTCCACTCTCCTAACTAGAAATCCTTCGTATCGGAATTTGAAAAAACCTCTGCGTTAACGAACATTTGTTTGCACTTTATTGAGATGAATGTTACAATAATTCTTAAGATAGGGGTGTGAGAGTATGTATCCAGATTTATCCGAGCGTCAGACAAGGATTCTAGACTTCATCAAAGAGGAAATAAGTAAAAAGGGATATCCTCCAGCAGTTCGTGAAATAGGTGAGGCCGTAGGTTTGCTCTCAAGCTCTACGGTTCATGGCCATCTCCAAACACTGGAAGACAAAGGATATATCCGACGTGACCCAACAAAACCTCGTGCGATTGAAATTTTAGATAGCTCCAGTAACCTACCTGATAGTAAAAAGGTCATACATGTACCAATCATTGGTCGCGTCACTGCTGGACAACCTATTTTGGCTATTGAAAACATTGAAGGATCCTTCCCCTTACCTGCTGATTTTGTCACCCATGAGAACATTTTTATGCTACGGGTTCAAGGTGAAAGTATGATTGAAGCAGGGATATTGAATGGCGATCTAATTATTGTCCGCCAACAACATGATGCAAGAAATGGTGAAATTGTCGTTGCTTTGATTGGGGAAGAAGCTACTGTTAAACGATTTTTCAAAGAAAGAACACTTATTCGACTTCAACCCGAAAATTCTGCCATGGAACCAATTTATTCTCAGGATGTTACCATACTGGGAAAGGTAATTGGCGTATTTCGAACTCTCTACTAAACATCTACCTAAACAAAGATATGCACATAGAAGTTGAGTTAACCTTCAAAAACATAAATATGATATTTTACCGCTGCCGCCGCGCTAGCACTCAGCAACTTAAATTAATTCCCATTGATAAATAAAAGGGAGCAGATGATTTTTGTATCATCTGCTCCCTATACATTCGATTTAACTCAATCACAAGAAATTTTACACTTCTGTTTGTCTTGAAAACGCTCAAAACCTAAAGAAATCAAACGGTTGATTAATTCAGAATATGGAATCCCACTCGCTTCCCAAAGTTTTGGATACATTGAAATTTGTGTGAACCCCGGCAAGGTGTTAATTTCGTTGATGACTATTTCATTTTGCGTAGTTACAAAGAAATCGACCCTACTTAGTCCGCAAGCTTCTACTGCTTGAAAGGCTTTAATAGCCATTTCTTGTAAACTAGTAACCACAGATTCCTCAAAAGGCGCTGGTATCAATAAGCTTGAGCCAATATCTGAATACTTGGATTCATAAGTGTAGAACTCTTGGGCGGGTAAAATTTCCCCAGGTACTGAGGCCTGTGGAGTATCATTACCTAGTACCGAGACTTCAATTTCTCGTCCATTAATTGTTTCTTCTACGACAATTTTCCGATCAAATTTCGCCGCCACATTCAATGCTTCTTGCAGCTCTTGACGATTGTGTGCTTTTGAAATACCTACACTGGAACCCATGTTTGCCGGTTTCACAAAGCACGGATAACCTATTTTCTCCTCGATAAGATTGAGACTGGATTCCAATCCGTTATTTAGGAAGTCTGAACGCAGGAGAGTTACATACCGTGCCAATGGGAGTTTCTTTTCAAAAAAAACGGCTTTCATTCGATCTTTGTCCATCCCCAGAGAGGAGCCTAATACTCCAGATCCTACATAGGGTACATTTGCCATTTCTAATAACCCCTGAAGAGTTCCATCTTCCCCATAGGGTCCGTGAAGCACAGGGAAAATTATATCGAATTTCCCTTGGTTTGGGAGTGGGCTCCCGTCTACGGCAATAAAATGAGGATCTGTAGGGTCGATAACCAGAGAAACTTGCCGAGTCTGATTTGTCCATGAAAATCCCTTACTCAACGCATTCTCCGGTAATACTCCCCACATCCATTGGCCTTCTTTACTAATTCCAATTGTTTCTACTGTATAGAGGCTTCGGTCAATGGCATTAAATATTGACCTAGCGGAATTTAAAGAAACTTCATGCTCCCCTGAACGTCCGCCAAACAACAAAACGACTCTTGGTTTGTGATCTTCCACAAGACTACACCCTCTCAATAAGTAGTAAGAATTAAAATTACCTTATGTTTCGATTGAACTTATTTACTGATTTAAACTGGTAACGTGGGTAAACATTATACATATAGTATATGCGAGATAAAACAAAAAAGCTCCCGCCTAACGGGCAAGAGCTCCAAAATTGTTAAGAGGCCAATAGCGAAATAAGGTACGCCCGGTAATATTTTGGGTAGGTAAAAATCCCCAGATTCTTGAGTCATCGCTATTATTGCGATTATCCCCCATTACAAAAACCGAATCTTTAGGAACAACGATCGGTCCGAAATCATTTTTAGACTTATCAGTTACATAGGGTTCATAAACAGGTTGGTCGTTAACATACGTAGTGTGGTTTCTTATTTCTACTTTATCTCCGGCTACACCAACTACCCGCTTAATAAAGTCATCTGTCGCATGAGCACTTGGAGGTGGATGGAAGACAATAATGTCCCCGGGACTAATATGGTCAAAGTATTTAAAGAAAATTTTATCAACAATAACCCGATCTTCGAGTTGTATTGTCGGTAACATTGAACCAGTAGGGATTTTTCTTGCTTCGATAACGTAAGAGCGTAAAACCCACGAGAGTGCAAAAGCAATAAGTACGATTTCCAGCAGTTCTACTAAAAATCGTAACGTGCTTTTTGAACTTGGTGACTCTAAGTCTTTCATAATTCACCTCTTTCCACCATCTAATCTTAACACAGTGTGGCGAAGTTTCAAAGGAATTGGATAAATTTCAGAAAGTTTTGAGGGCTATCCTAAAAGTCCTTGCTGCCATAAATTTAAGGCTGCTAAAATGTTACCCATTTTCACATAAGTATGTGAAATACCACCTTGTTGATAGACAATAAACGGTTCACGAAGGGGCCCGTCTGCCGAAAACTCACTCGTTGCACCCTGAATAAATGTACCTCCGGCCATGATGATTTCATCTTCATAACCAGGCATTCCCGAAGGTATGGGCAAAACATGCGAATCAATGGGTGAGCCTTTCTGAAGCCCTTGGCAGAAAGCAATCATTTTCTCTCTCGATCCTAATTTTATCGCTTGAATTAGATCAGTTCTAGGTGCTTCGGGCTCAGGATGTACAGCAAACCCTAAGGCACGCCAAAATGCTGCCGAATAGATAGCCCCTTTTATGGATTCCGAAACAGTTAAGGGACTGAAAAATAGTCCCTGGTAAAATAAGCGTTGCCATTCTAAAGTTGAACCAACGTGTTCACCAATTCCTGGAGCCGTTAAACGCTGGGCTGCAAGTTTCACCAAATCGGAGCGACCCCCTACATAACCACCAGTCGGAGCTATACTTCCTCCAAGATTTTTAATCAGCGATCCAGCCATCAAATCAATGCCAATATCACCAGGTTCCTGAGTTTCGACTAGTTCTCCATAACAATTATCGACGAAGATGATGAGTCGGGGATAGTTTAATCTAACAAAATCTACGAGCTGCTTTAGATCAGCCATCATAAGGGAATTTCTCCAGGCATATCCGCGCGAACGCTGAACCATTAGCATACGAGTTTTATCAGTTATACTTTTACCGATTAGATCGTATTGTAGTTTTCCTTCAGAATCTAAAGGAATTGCTTCGTAGGATACACCGAAATCTATGAGACTTCCTTCCCCTTTTCCCCTAAGCCCGATAACTTCTTCTAAAGTATCGTAAGGGTTTCCGCTGACAGAAATCACCTGATCTCCAGGGCGTAATACACCGAATAACGCAGCCGCAATAGCGTGTGTACCCGAGACAAACTGGCCACGCACAAGTGCCGCTTGAGTCCCTAAAATGCGCGCGACCACGTTGTCAAGGACCTCACGTCCGGAATCTCCGAGACCATAACCCGTTGTACCATGCAAATGATACGATGAGACTCGTTCCTCTTGAAAGGCTTTTAAGACCTTTTCGTGGTTTTTTGACGATTTTTCATCTAAACTAGGGAGTTGGCGCAAGAGCGTTTCTTCAGCTTCTACTGCGGCCCTTTTTATCAGCTCTGGCCATTCGGGATTCGAGTACAATCAATTTCCTCCTTATTGACACTATCTATAACTCTACTTTCAAACAAGCAATCAAGTCAGTAGTGATTTGCACGTATTCCAGACTTGCTTTAGGGAATTTCCCTGTAACAGAGACATCTCAACTGGATAAGGAAGAGATTGAGCTAACTGATTCAATTCACCTTTATCTAAAACTTTATCAGTTTTATTCAACAATGTCATCATAGGTTTGTCTACGCATCCCAATTTCTTTAATACCTCATGAACCGTCTCTGCCTGTTGTAGCGCTTGAGGATGGCTTGCATCTAAAACATGCAATAGGACATCCGCCTGCTGAACTTCTTCGAGCGTTGCTAAAAATGCCCTAAGTAATTGAGTTGGTAATTTACGTATGAAACCTACCGTATCGCTTAGAAGAATTTCTAAATTTGAATCCACTCTGATACGTCGAACGATTGGGTCTAATGTAGCAAATAACTTGTTTTCTCCATAAGGGATATCAGACTTTGTACCAGCTTGTTCCATAGCAACTTTCATAAATGTGGTTTTTCCTGCATTAGTATATCCGACCAAGGCAATTGTAGGAAGGCCGCTTTTCGTTCTTTGTCGACGTTGGACATCCCGATGCTGCAGGACAAGCTTTAGTTCTTTTTCTAGTTGCGAAATACGAACCCGCATTCTCCGTCGATCAAGCTCCAACTTTGTTTCCCCTGGACCGCGCGAGCCCACTCCTGCACCTAAACGAGAAAGCGCTAGTCCCTGACCCGTTAAATAGGGCAATAGATGTTTAAGTTGAGCCAATTCAACTTGAAGTTTCCCTTCACGAGAACGAGCCCGTTGGGCAAAAATATCTAGGATTAGTCCCGTCCGATCGAGTACTTTTAGTCCTGTTTCTGTCTCTAAAGTCCGTAACTGGGTTGGAGATAATTCATCATCACAGATAACAACGTTGGCATCGGTTTCCTGTAAACGATGAACTAACTCTTCTAGCTTGCCGCTCCCTAAATAACTGCGCGATTGACCATAGCGTCGATTTTGAACAAGTTGACCGACAACGTCAACACCCGCTGAGCGAGCCAGTTCCCGCAGCTCAATCAAATCCTCATTGCTTTCTTGATCACCGTCTTCCAATGCAATAAGAAAAGCAAGTTCTTTACTGTCTGCCCCAGCAACTTTAATCAAACCTTTTGAAATGTTAGAAAGAGGCTCATTATAGTCAAACGATCGCCAATTCTCCGAATGAATATTAATAATTAATGGCTGGTTTTCACCAGAACTATAGGCGATTTGTATCCCGGTAAGTTTTCCGTCACGAACACCGACTGACGCCATACTTTCAAGCTGAAGTGATGCCATCGCACTAAGATCTAATTGACTTAACCGAAAATCCCCATTGGGATGAGTGTGAATACAACGCAAATGTTTTCCAAGTGACCTACCCTTTATCGAAGGGAGAGTTACTGAGGCATGACGTCCGACCGCAGCTGCCAATAGGACACCAGGACGGGAAAGGAATATGGCGACTTCACGATTCCAGATCCTCGTTAGTCGCAAAAGCTCTTCTAGGACATCAGGATGGATCAGTTCTGAACGCTCAGTTTTATATTGATTTAGAGTCTTGAGTTCTTGTAATTGGCTTGCTCGAATTCCAGACAAGTCTCCAGAAATATCCATATCCATATCTATACCTCATATTTCATGTATATAGAATAAATAATCCTTGTTTTTGAGAACTCTCATGCTCCCTTTTCAGTACAAATAAACGTTAGGTATCTTCTAGACTAATATCTAAAGGCAATATCTGCATCAGTTCCTCTCGGCTAGAGCTAGGCTTTTGAAATAATCGAACGGCCTGTTTTCGCACTGTTTTTTCTACGAGGTTACGAACAAGACGGGCGTTCCCAGCATAAGGGTGGGTATTGAGCAAATTTTGCAGGTGAAAACGAAGCGCTGCTTGCGCTTCGGGGGTTAGCTCATATTGGCGGGACTTTAACATTAGGTTCCCTATGGACAGCAATTCGTCTAAAGTATAATCGGGAAAATCAATATGTATGGGGAAACGGGATCGAAGACCGGGATTCGTTTGTAGAAACCATTCCATTTCTTGACGATATCCTGCTAAGATTAATACAAGATTATCTTTATTATCTTCCATCGCCTTCACTAAGGCATCAATGGCTTCCTTGCCAAAATCTTTCTCTCCCCCACGGGCCAACGAATAGGCCTCATCGATAAAAAGAACGCCGCCTAAAGCTTTCTTTAATTGTTCTCTAGTTTTTTGTGCAGTATGCCCTATATATTCACCCACAAGGTCAGCACGCTCACATTCAATTATGTGTCCTTTTTGGAGAACGCCCATCTCTTTAAACAGTCGCCCGACCAAGCGTGCCACCGTTGTTTTGCCGGTTCCAGGATTCCCCCGGAAAATCATATGGAGAACAAGCGGTTCAGCGATAAGTTTTTCTTGAGTTCTCCGTTTTTGAATCTCGACATAAGCTTGCAAATCCCGGATAAGGCGTTTCACAGTTACTAACCCTACATATGATTCTAATTCATTGAGAATTTCTGCAACTTTATCTTTATCTTTTTCAATGGAAGAATGAGTATGTTTACGCAATCGCCCTACCCCTTGAGATTCAGTCGTTGGTATAGTATTAGCTATCTTCTCAGTGGGTTTGGGCGTCTGGATGACCGGAGGCTGGTGAATGTCCGGTCTAAACGTTACACGGATCGTCATAATACAGGCACCTCCCATCCTTATTACTATACGCAAGTAAGGATAAAAGGTGTCCTTAGAGAACTCTGTTATTATTTTCCTGTCAGACTTTTCGCATAACGGACGCGTCCAGCGTGATCTAAAAACTTCTTGCGTAGACGGACACTTTTAGGGGTAATTTCGACCAACTCGTCGTCATTAATAAATTCTAGCGATTGCTCTAACGAAAATTCACGGGGCCGCTCTAAACGCAAGGCATCATCAGCCGCGCTGGTGCGCATATTTGTCAGATGTTTTTTCTTTGCAACATTGACCTCAATATCCTGCTCGCGGTTATTTTCCCCGACGATCATACCCGCATAGACGTGGAGACCCGGTTCAACAAACAAATTGCCTCTTTCTTGGGCAGAATAGAGACCATACGTCGTTGTTTCTCCCTCTTCAAAGGCAATGAGCGCACCACGTGTTCGTCCTGGGATATCCCCTTTAAACGGTTCATAACCCATGAAAACATGGTTCATCATACCTTCACCCCGTGTCTCGGACAAGAATTCACCTCTAAAACCGATAAGCCCCCGAGCTGGAATTCTGAATTCAACACGCAGTTGTGTTTCGGAGAGGTTCGTCATATTGGCCATCTCTGCTTTGCGTTTTCCTAGGAGTTCCATGACTGCTCCGAGAGATTTCTCGTGTACATCGCAAATCAAATACTCCATGGGTTCACATTTTTCACCATCGATATATTTGTAAATAACCTCAGGTTTAGAAACTTGAAGCTCATACCCTTCCCTGCGCATGTTTTCAATGAGAATTGAAAGGTGAAGTTCTCCCCTTCCCGAGACTTTAAAACAATCTGCAGAGTCTGTTTCTTCTACCCTCAGGCTAACATTGGTCTCAACTTCCTTCCAGAGCCGTTCCCTTATCTTACGGGAGGTTACAAAATGTCCTTCACGTCCGGCGAAAGGACTGGTATTGACCATGAAATTCATAGAAAGAGTCGGCTCATCTACTTCGATCGTAGGTAATGCTTCTGGGCTGATTGCACAAGCGACTGTTTCCCCAATATTCGCACTAGTTAATCCTGTAAGTGCAACGATTTCTCCAGCTGATGCTTCGGGAACTTCCTCTCGTTTCAGCCCCTCAAAGACCATAACCTTACCGACTTTAACCTTTTCAAAACTCTCATCACGTTTGATTAACGTCACGCTTTCATTTTGATGAACTGTTCCACGAACAATACGGCCAACCACAATCTTGCCCACATAATCATCATAATCCAAAGTGGTGACAAGCATCTGAAAGGGAGCTTCCATGTCGACAACGGGTGCAGGAATGTGGTCTAAGATCACCGTGAAGAGAGGGACCAAAGAGTCTGCAAGGGAATCCGGTGAAAGTCCAGCAATACCTGAACGTGCGGAGGCATAGACGACAGGAAAATCTAATTGGTTGTCTTCAGCACCGAGTTCAATAAAGAGGTCAAGGACTTCGTCCACCACTTCAGCTGGACGAGCATCCGGTCGGTCAATTTTATTAATTACGACGATAGGGACAAGTTTTAGTTCTAAGGCCTTGCGCAAAACAAAACGAGTTTGGGGCATCGGACCTTCGAAGGAATCAACAATCAAGAGCACTCCATTAACCATCTGTAATACGCGCTCAACTTCGCCTCCAAAATCCGCGTGCCCTGGCGTATCAATAATGTTGATCTTGGTCCCCTGCCAGTGAACAGCCGTATTCTTGGATAGAATTGTAATCCCGCGTTCACGTTCTAAATCATTAGAATCCATAACACGTTCCATTACTTGTTGGTTTGCTCTAAATGTTCCACTTTGTTTTAGCATGGCGTCAACAAGAGTCGTTTTACCATGATCAACGTGAGCGATTATAGCAATGTTTCTTAGATTTCGAGTTTCCATAGGTGGGTTGAGTTCCTTTCTTCCATTAAGATAAAAGCATATAACTTTAAGTTATCATAGTTAAGTATGGAATTCAAGTAAAAAGTTTCATGTAAAAGGATTAAGTAAAAAGAACTAAGTTCGGCGTAATACCGAACTTAGTTCTTCATTATTCCTTCGTACTTACGATCTTATCTTGATTCGGCTGCACTAGCTGCTGCTAAGTTTATCGGACGAATAGGCATCACAGTCGAAATCGCGTGTTTGTAAACCATTTGTTGTCTGCCTTCAAATTCCAGTACAACTGTAAAGTTATCAAATCCTTTGATGAGCCCCTTAAGTTGAAACCCGTTAACCAAGTAAATGGTCACAGGGAGATTTTCCTTGCGTACTTGATTTAAAAAGGTATCTTGTAAATTGATGGGCGATTTATTCATAAATTTACCTCCATCACCTAATATTTCTTCTTCAATCTTCTAACCTATTCTACACGAATTTAGTACCCTCTGCAAGTCTGAAGATATCCCCGACAATTTCGATCAGACTATTTTCTATATTATACCACCTAATACGCGGATCACGCCCGAACCAGGTTAACTGACGCTTGGCAAAATGGCGAGTATCCCTCTGCAGCAATCGCAGCATTTCTGCTTGCGTGACTAACCCTTTGAGGTATAGAAGCGCATGACGATACCCAATACTTTGTAAAGGTTTCAAGGTTGGTGGGTAACCTTCATTTAAAAGGGTTAAGGTTTCTTCAATTAAGCCCTGAGAAAGCATCGAGACACAACGTTGATTGATTCGTTCATAAAGAACATTGCGTGGGGCTGTGAGGCCTATATAGATAATCGATGAATCAAGCGTTTGATATTGATTGTCTTTAAATTTACGTTGACTAGAGATGGGTTCGCCTGTCAATTCCCATACTTCAAGAGCCCGAATAATGCGTAAGACGTTGTTAGGGTGCAGCTGCTCCGCCGTAACAGGATCGCGTTTTTTTAATTCCTCATGCAGTGCCAAGTTTCCATTGGATGAAACAAAGTTATTCCATTTAGATCGTATTTCATCACAGCCTTGTTGGGAGAAATCATAGGGATCGAGCAAAGAACGTATATAAAGTCCCGTACCTCCGACCACAATCGGAACATGCCCCCGGCCTTTAATCTCTTTTATTAAGGAAGTAGCTAATAATTTAAATTGAGCCGCTGAGAAAGGTTCTGCAGGATCTAGGCAATCAATCAAATGATGCTGTACGAGTTGGAGTTCAGCAGGGGTTGGTTTAGCTGAACCAATATCAAGTTTCTGATATATTTGAACAGAATCACCTGAAATAATTTCTCCTCCAATTTTTTGGGCTAATTCCAGACCAAGTGCGGACTTTCCGATGCCGGTCGGGCCAATGATAATGATAAGTGGATACACCGAACCATCCTCCAATTAAACCAAAATAACACCATAATCGATGGGGCTGTATTGACCTCCAAGAAGTATATTAAAACCCAGACGTTGGAATTCAGGACTGTTTTTACGTTCTTTAAGCACAACTCTGTGTCGAGCAATCCGACAAGCTTCTAAAACAGCCTCCTGATCGAGCGGACTATGGTCAGACCATCGGTGTAAGGGCTGAATAGCATGTGAATGCTCATACGTTTGGCGAAACATTGGATCGAAATAGACGACGTCGACTGAACGATCAGGAATATTGCTGAAATAGTTTCGATTGTCTGCCCAGATTACTTTAATTTGCTTAGAAACACGCACCAGTGTAATCCACGCATCGCGTTTATCGATACTTTTTGAATTAGGAACCATCTCCTGAAGATGTTTCAATCCATCTTGTACTATAGCAGCTACGATGGGAGATTTCTCTAGGGCTAGTACCCTGCCCCTATCGCCGACCGCCCATGCCCCGATCAGAGCATCCGTTCCTAACCCAAGCGTTGCGTCGATCAATGTACCACCAGGCTTTAGTTGGGTAGCTTCAAGATACCGATCTGTTTCACCTCGCAGAAGATTTATCAGACGTATTAAAGCCATACTCGGATGAAAGGTCAGTTGCTCCTTCCCAATCGATAAAAAAACGCCACGACGAGTAATCGTCAGTTCAGGCTGGTCTCCTCCCCCACTCCGATCAAGTATCCAACTACAGCCAGGTTGCTGCAAAAACCACTCTAACCTATTCTGTAACTCTGTATCAAAATGAGTTGTTTTAATGTGGATAGGGCATTCGTTAAACATGATGCCTCCGTAATTGCGCTAATTCTTACTTACATTTAATAATATACCCATGACAATGTAATCCAAACTTCTGTTAACTAGGTGCGATAAAAACGTTTTTCAAATTCCGAGCGAGTCATTTTGACCATCGTCGGGCGGCCGTGGGGGCAAGTGTACGGATTTTGAGTCTGCCCTAATTGAGCAATAAGTTGTTCCATTTCAAGCAAGGATAGAGAATCTTGTGCTTTTATAGATTCTTTACAGGCCATTAGATAAATCCATTCCTCCAACAACTTTTCAGAACTGGGCGTTAGATTTTTCCGAATGACCTCTTCAATAAATTGACGAAGAAGACTGTCTGCCTGAAAATTTCCCGTTTGAGCGGGTACACCGCGCAATAAATAAGTTCTTGAGCCAAACTGTTCTAAAACAAAGCCCATTTCGTTAAGAAGCCACAGATGTTCTAAAAGCACCTGTTCCTCCTGAAGTGTAAACTCCATGGGAAGAGGAATTAGAAGGGCTTGGCTGGATTGTGCACTTTGTTTAAACTCTTTAAAGAGTCGTTCATAGTTAATTCGTTCGTGAGCGGCATGTTGGTCAATTACCAGAAGCATCTCACCATCTGTAGCCAAGATATACGTATTAAAGAGCTGTGCTACCGGCCAGATACGAGTTAGAATATCTCCAGGTTGTGGATTAACTTGCTCCAAAAAATCAAGTTGTTGGGCAAATGAATCATTTGCAGTTGAATCTTTTGGTGTTTCTAAATAGCCGGTATTCACGTGATGAGTTACTTCTAGTGCATCATGTGAATCGGGTTTTTCAAGTTCTTCAGAGACTTGACGTTGGATTATCTTAGGTTTTATCGGATAAGAATCGGTAACTTGTACCTGTCCAAATGTATTCTGCTCTTTAATGACCTTTTCGTCGTGAATTGGGTTTTCTTCAAGTGGTACTACCGTCTCGCAGATCTGTAATAACTTATCTGACCTTGCCTGAGTAATAACTTCTAGGGAGGGAACCGATTTTTGCGCTAAAAACTTCTTTGATTTTTTGGGGTATGAAGAAGCGGATAAGGTTCCGAATGAAGGTAACGGTTTACTTGCAATTAAGGTTTGATATACAGCTTGACTGATAAATGTTGTTAAGGCTTGTTCATTCTTGAACCGTACGTCCATTTTGGTTGGATGAACATTTACATCATAATCTAAGGGCGAAACATGAAGATGAAGGACCGCGACTGGATGAAGCTTAACAGGAACAAGGGTGTGATACCCTTCTTCTAGAACACGGCTTAAGAACTGTGAACGGATAATTCGTCCGTTAATGACAAAAGTCTGGGTCTGTCGAGATGAACGAACTAAATCCGGTGGGCTGATATAACCTTCGAGCAGCCAATTGTCCTGTTGTACGTGGATTGGAATAAGTTGACGGGCAATTGTAGGTCCAAGGATAGCACCGATTGTTTCACGTAAATCTCCACGTCCTGATGTTTGTAGAATAACTTGATGCGGATGGGTTAACGAAAATGCAATATCTGGGTGTGCCAGTGCCATTCGTCCTATTGTATCGCTAATAAGTCCAAACTCTGTAGGGGTTGATTTTAAGAACTTTAAACGTGCTGGCGTATTAAAAAAAAGATTACGAACTGTAACAGATGTTCCGACAGGGCATCCAACTTCTTTAGACTCCATCTGTTCTCCAGCATTAAGTGTAAGGCAAAATCCGGAAATTTCATCCGCGGGACGCGATGAAATCTCAAGGTTAGAAACTGAGGCAATACTTGGTAGGGCCTCCCCTCTGAATCCAAGCGTTTGAAGGTAATCCAAATCTTCTATTTGCCTAATCTTACTAGTGGCATGTCGAATAACAGCCAGAGGTAAATCCGAAACCCCGATTCCAGAGCCGTCATCTCGCACTCGAATTAACGGTACACCGTTACCTTCAACGGTTATGTCAATGTGTTTAGCCCCCGCATCTAAGGAGTTTTCAACTAACTCCTTAACCACGGAGGCAGGACGTTCAACGACCTCTCCCGCGGCAATTTGGTTTGCCGAGTGAGTGTCCAGGATATGAATAACGGGTGTCAAAATACCTTCAATCCTTCTTTCTTATGCCACACATACAAATTGTCACGAAGCTGGTTCTGTAATATGCCGGTTGTGGTATCCTCACTAGGTTTTTGAAGTTGCTCCCAAAGATCGTAGCCTGCTTGCTCACACTCTGAGCAGGCATGAAACGGAATTCGGACTAAGACAGACTTTCGGGGAGAAGGTGGACGTCGGCTCTCGATATAAACGGTTCCAGCACAATGTGTACATTGTCGGATATAATCCTGTCGATTTTCTTGGAAACCTTCCGTGTCATAATAAATAGAATGAGGAATGTACACCCAATTTCCTTTAGGGAAAATAGATTTATTTGTTTGAATTGTAAAGTCGGGATTGATCTTTTGGTGTTGTTTTTGAAGCTCCTGTATATACGGCTTTACCACTGATAAGGATAATGTCGGGCGAACTAATTTCTGTGGTTCACGAACATGATTGTAATCTTCTCCCGCTAAAGCAAGTAAGATCGCCAAATTGACATAAGGTAGTGCTCCCTCAATCGAATACCCTCCTTCAAGGACCGCTAAATCTGGTCGAAGAAGCTCGGTAATGTGTCCATATCCGTTTGCAGTTAGATTCATGGAAGCTAATGGGTCTGTAAAATGATTATCCTGACCAGCTGAGTTAATAATCAAATCAGGAGCAAAGTCCTGTAGACGCGGCAGAACCCAGTTTTCCAGAACGTAGTGGTATCCTTCATCTCCCGTACCAGGCGGAAGAGGGATATTTAGGGTTTGGTCCCAAGCATTAGGCCCCCCCTTCTCATTAACAAAACCACTTCCGGGATAAAGCGTACGTCCGTCTTGGTGAAGGGAAATAAATAGGACATTGGGGTCGTGATAAAAGATATCCTGTGTTCCGTCTCCATGATGTACATCGGTATCCACAACAGCAATCTTTTTAATTCCTAGCTGTGCCCTCAGATGGTTTACTAAAATAGCCTCATTATTTAGCGTGCAAAATCCACGATTTCCCCAAACCGTTGCACCTGAATGATGTCCTGGGGGGCGCGCAAGAACAAAGCCATTGGTAATTTCTCTTCGGACTCTTGCTTCACCTAATAAAATAGCACTCCCTGCAGCAATGAGATGAGCATCTAAATTATCCATATGTTTTTGGGGAGTCGGAAATAAAGCTTGTGTACGTAATGCCTCACGTAATGAAGCAACACGGGGAGCAAACTGTTTAATTTGTGGCAAATCGAAAATTCCTTCTTCAAACAGCTGTTCCTGAGTATATAGAAGTCGTTCTTCGCGTTCAGGATGAGAATCACCAAGTGACCAGTCAAAGGCAGGAAAAAACAAGATTCCTGTGTGGTTCATACGTGTACCCTCCCGATTACCCCGGGCCGCATATGGACAGCCCCGCGGACGATTTGACCTACAGTACTATAATTCTTAACGATAGGAAAAAAATCAAATGGATCCTTTTCCAAGTCATGAATCTCAATTCCATAGTTGGCAGCTTGTTGCTGCGCAAGGGCGTTCAGAAACTCTTCGACTTCCTTATAAGGCCGAAGAGATCCTTGCCATTTGCCTTGTTCCCCAGTCTCTTCGATATGATAGTGCTTCATATACGTGTCCAAGTGAAGAGTGCAGTCAAACGTTGGTCTAGCCATTGCCGTACCAAGAGCATTCGATACTTCCGGAAAGACCCCAAGATGTACAGGATTACTCAGACGTTTTTCCAATGCAGTTGTTATTCCACGAGCACATCCACCACTGACCAACTTATAAAATTCCCGAGTTTCGTGAGGATGAAGAACCTCCCAAACTTTATATGCCGGCTCTTCTTGCCACTCACGTTTAAGAGACTCGACGCCTTCTGCTATGCGATCCACTAGAGTATTAATAATTTCTGTGGCAAGCTGTCGCAACGATTGGGGATCCCTTCGAGCCTGAGGTAGAAGTGAGGCCATTGCCTCTTCCGCCAGCAATGTATCTCCGTAGTCTATAAGCCCCAGGTAACGCATCGCATCAGTCGGTGTCGCTTCCTTCCCACCCAAACAATGAGCTGGGCCAAGGCGATAACTTTCGAGAACAAAGCCCTGATCTTTTGGACGAATGACGGAGTCCCCACCCACGGGAATTGAACGAACTGCGAGAGAACGGACGAGGGTTGAAAAAGGACCAATCTGAGCGCCTTTTGAACTAAGTAAGGGCACACCTGAAAGGCTAAGGCCCAAATCTGTTGTTGTTCCGCCAATATCAACAATGATCGAAGAAGCTACGGGTTCATTCTGTGCCAAAGCTGCAAGGACGCTTGCCGCAGGCCCAGAATAAATGGAATCGATCGGTCGCAGTTTAGCAAGAGGCAAAATTCCTCCATCCGCTTTTAAAATATAAATTGGTGCTTTGATTTTTCGAGCGGTTACTGCAGTTTGTAATTGTTGGACAAATTGATGATATAAATCAGATACCCCTAAATTTAGATACGTAGTCAGGCTGCGTCGATAAAAATTTGCTTGTCCCCACTCATGACCTAAAGCAATTTTTAAAGAGGGATTACGGTTTTTTAGGTAGGCAGCAAGGCCTTCTTCATGAAGACTGTTTCTATGGGAGAATTTTCCTACGATGGCGACATGAGAAAAATTTCCACCTCCATCGAGTGATACTAGCTTTTCCCATTCACTTTGATCAGGGGATTGAATTTCTCTTCCCCGAAAATCTATTACTCCAGAAAATTCTCTATATCTAACAGGCCAAGGCAATGCATCTAATCTCATACCATTAGCTGAAAACAAAAATAAATCAACGTCCGAAATTCGGTTTTGGAGAATTGCATTTGTTACAAGGGTGGTACTCACTGTTATCTGTTGAATTTCCTGTTCATTAGGGACCTTTAAAGCATCAAAGGCATCTAAAAGTGTTTCTACTAAATTTTCGGACCGCGTAGGCACTTTTGCAGTATGTTCGATCTGGTTATTATTAATAAACACTGCATCTGTATAAGTGCCCCCGACATCGATACCTACTCTTTTAGGCATTATACTCCCCCCTTAATCGATGTTCATATTTGATACTTGGAGCTGAAAGCTCAAGTTTTACACATGGTTTCAGAGGATCGAATACGTTCACGTAAATCAAATAAATACTGAAGGGCTTGTCGTGCGGTCATATCATCTAGCGGTAGCTGGTCAATTTCTTGCAAGAGTGGATGAATTTGGGGAACATCGAAGAGTGAAAATTGAGTAACTTCGTCAGGCGAATTACTAATTGCATGTGTTGGTTCGATGGATTCTAATTCTAAAAGCAGGGTTTTGGCACGTTGGAGAAGTTCTTGTGGGAGACCCGCAAGGCGAGCTACTTGAATACCATAACTTCGGTCTGCCTTGCCAGATAAAATTTTGTGTAAGAAAATAATATCTTCGCCCCGTTCCTTGACACCTACATGAAGATTGCATAACCCCGAAAAATTATCCTGAAGGTGTGTTAGTTCGTGATAATGAGTGGCAAAGAGAGTTTTAGGATTAAATTCCGGATCTTGGGCAAGGTGCTCCGTAACTGCCCAGGCGATACTAAGCCCATCATAAGTTGCAGTTCCACGACCAATCTCGTCTAATATAATTAGGCTCTTCTTAGTAGCATAATTTAAGATGTGGGCAACTTCTTTCATTTCTACCATAAAGGTACTTTGTCCTGCCGCCAAATCATCTGATGCTCCTACTCGAGTAAAAATTCGGTCAACAAGAGTAATGGAGGCCTGCTTAGCAGGAACAAATGACCCAATGTGGGCCATAAGGACAATTAAGGCTACTTGGCGCATATAGGTTGATTTACCTGCCATATTAGGTCCAGTTATAAGGGCCAGATGATGACTATTAGTCATATGCGTATCATTAGGAACAAATTCTCCCGGTTCGAGCATTTCTTCCACAACCGGGTGTCGGCCTTCAGTAATTAGAATTTGACCGTCATCTTTAATTTGGGGACGGACATAATGATGACGAAAGGCGACCTCTGCTAAGCTGACAAAGACATCAATTTCAGCAAGAACATGCGCTGCCTGTAGAATCACTTTGCTATAGGACCGGACGTTTTCCCGAAGAGTAAGAAAAAGTTCATATTCTAATTCTTTAAGTTTTTCCTCTGCACCTATGATTTTTTGTTCATACTCTTTCAGTTCGGGTGTAATGAATCGCTCAGCATTGGATAGAGTCTGCTTACGTTGATAGTCGATAGGAATAAGATGGGAATTGGCATGAGTAATTTCAATATAATAACCAAAAACTTTATTATAGCCTATCTTTAAAGACCTGATCCCGGTGCGTTCTCGTTCCGCGTTCTCCAGCTGGGCAACCCACTCTTTTCCACCTGTCGAAATTGAACGCAACTCATCTACATCGTCGGAATAACCCGTCTTTATAATATTACCTTCCCTTAGTGATAATGAAGGAGTTGGATTTAGCGCATCCAGTATGGTAGTTACGAACAAGTCAAACCCTTCTAGATAAGGAACATTATTTTTTAAAGTATCCGAGGAGCTCAAGTTAAGTAGTCTACAAAACTCCGGAAGAAGGGCTAGAGTTTGAGCTAATGATAAAAGATCCTTGGCGTTAGCAGTCCCATAGGAAACCTTTCCCATTAGACGCTCTAAATCGTATACTTTAGAAAGAAGCTTATATAAATCATTTCGAAGAAATGAGTCAACAGTCAGTTCTTCCACAGCATTAAGACGTCTTTCGATCACTTCATACACCAAT
>JAUZPJ010000080.1 GCA_030706025.1 Bacillota bacterium
CCGCCTTTGACACGCTTAGCCATTAAAAATCCGGTAACGATTAAACCAAATACGGTTACAAGTACACCAGGAGATTTCATATGACCAAGTGCTACAAACGTTGCCGGATCTGCAACGACGATACCCCCATCTTTCAAGCCGATAAATGCAATAAATAAGCCAATCCCCACTCCGATTGAGAGCCTTAACACCGGAGGGACACCTTCGATAATCCATTCCCGAACTTTGGTTACAGTCATTAGGAAAAAGACTAATCCAGAAATGAAAACTGCCCCAAGTGCTGTTTGCCAAGGAAGCTTCATGCCTAGAACAACTGCATACGTAAAGAACGCGTTAAGCCCCATGCCGGGAGCCATAGCAATTGGATAGTTAGCATACAAACCCATGATCAGTGTAGCGACAGCTGCCGCTATAGCAGTTGCGGCAAAGGTCGCATTTATGGGCATCCCAGCATCCTTAAGGATATTAGGATTAACAAAAAGGATATAGGCCATAGTAACAAACGTGGTTATACCGGCGAGAATTTCCGTGCGAACATTGGTACCTAATGAAGATAACTTAAAAAGTCTTTCCAAAATGCCATCAGGGTTATTGTTTGTAACGGTTGACATGCACAGCCCTCCCATTAAGATGAGTTACCCATTGATGCTTACTACATACTTCAGTAGTATAGCTAAATATACCTATTTTATTAGTCCTTAATGTTCTCTTGATGCCTTACAAGCTGTCATGAAATTAAATGTGTTTTTCGCCTACCTTACTTTTTAGCCAATTCCTCCTTCTTTACTGCTAGCGCATGCAGGATCTTTTCTGGTGTCGCTGGTAAAGACGTGATCCTCACTCCCACTGCATCATCGATGGCATTAATAACAGCTGCAACCGTCGGCAGCATTGCAGGTTCACCAAGTCCTTTTGCGCCAAAAGGGCCTGTCTCCTCCGCCTCTTCAACGAAGAATGCTTCTATATTAGGCACATCCAGTGCCGTGGGAATCAAATAACTTGAAAGTGCGGGGTTTTTGATTCGTCCCTCTTGTAACTCTAATTCTTCAAGCAAAGCATATCCAAGCCCTTGGGCCACGCCTCCTGCAATTTGAGCTTCCACTTGCGTTGGATTTATGGCTTTTCCCACATCATGAACAGCAACTACTTTCAAAACACTCACCATTCCTGTTTCCGTGTCCACTTCAACCTCGGCCATCTGAGATCCGAAAGCATAAGGCCAGTAAGGCGCTCCCTGCCCTGTTTCTAGATCAACTGGGGTTGAGCGTGCGGTCGAACTTTCCGCACTGATTAAGCGCTGTCCATGCAAACGAGCCTTAAACACCATGTCCGCTAAAGGCATTCGGCGTGAAGGATCACCCTTAATCCCGATATAGCCTGCTTTCAGTTCAATTCCCTCTATAGTTGGACAGGAAAACTCACGCGCAGCATAATCCAGCAAACGAGATTTTGCTTGGCGTACCGCTTTAAGAACAGCATTACCCGTATTATAAGTTTGCCGAGTTGCAGCTGTTGTTCCTGAATCGGGTGTCACATCCGTGTCAGCTGAATAGACACAGATATCTTGAGATTCAAGTCCAAGTTCTTCTGCTGCGATTTGAGCATAGATTGAGTTGCTTCCTTGACCTACATCAACAGCTCCAGTAAGAACTGTCGCTGAGCCATCATCATGGATTTCTACGAAGGCACTGGAAACATCCGGGAAGCCATTGCCGTAACCTGTTCCGTACCAAGCACAACCTATGCCGATTCCCCGCTTTTTCATTAAGTATCCTCCCCTTTCTGGAGATAGGGTGCGATTTTTGCCAGACATTGATCCAATGGGACACTACTCGTCAGTACTTGTCCAGTCGCAGTGGTACTCCCTACCCTGAAATGATTGCGCAATCGGATTTCCAACGGAGAAATCTTTAACTCCTTAGCCAAGAGATCCATTTGGCTCTCATATGCCAGAACAGTTTGGGCAGCTCCGAAGCCGCGCATAGCCCCTGAAAAAGGGTTGTTGGTGAATACAGCATAACTATCAATAGAAACGTTAGGAATTTCATAGGGCCCGGTGGCATGAACAGCAGATTTACGCAAGACGTTAATACTCCACGAAGCATAAGCGCCCGCATCTCCAATAATTTTTGCTTCCATGGCTACTAATTTACCATCCTTCGACGCTCCAGTCTTGTAATGCATTCGCATGGGATGACGCTTAGAATGGGAATAGAAGGACTCTTCCCGAGTATTTTCCATCTTCACAGGTCGGAGTGTCTTTAAAGCCATTAAAGCTGCTATTATCTGCAGTGAAATATCTTCTCGTCCTCCGAAAGCGCCTCCTACAGCTAGGGTCTTAACTTGAACCTGGCTAAAGCGAAGCCCTAAAGCATGTGCTATTTCCCCGCGATCATAATGAGCGTATTGAGTAGCCGTTTGGACAACCATGTGACCTCGTTCATCTACATACGCTAACAAAGCTTCTGGTTGTAAAAATGCATGATCAATATGCTGCGTTCTATAGTCTTGTTCTATCACCACATCGGCCAAAGCCCAGCCCTTGTCCATCGCGCCCCGACGAATCGGCATATGATAAAGGATATTGGTCGGGCAAAGCTCTGGATGAAGAGGGAGCACTTCCGGGAGCATCGCCTCCTCAGGATCAAACACCGCAGGCATCAGCTCATAATCCACTTGAACAAGTTTTGCCGCAGCACGGGCAATCTCTAATGTTTCCGCGCCTACCACTGCAACTGGGTCTCCGACCATTCGAATGTAGTCAGCCAGTACAGGCTGATCACGGAAAAGCACACCATGAGAATTATGTGGAACGTCTTTTGCTGAAAGGACAGCCACCACTCCCGGCATCTCCATGGCTTGAGTAATACTTATTTCTCGAACACGAGCATGAGGATAAGGACTTCGAACAACCACCCCATAGATTTGATCCGGTAAATTAACATCCGCCGGAAACTTAGTCTGTCCGAAGACTTTCCCCCAAGCATCTTCGCGGAGAACACGGGAACCTACTACAGTCGTGTTCATCCTTTCCCCTCCTCAGCAGCCAGTTTAACGGCACGCAGAATTTTATCATATCCCGTACAACGACAAAGGTTCCCCGACATGGCAACGCCAATCTCTTTGTCGTTAGGTTGCGGGTTTTTATCTAGTAAATTCTTAGCGGAAAGAACCATTCCAGGCGTACAAAAACCACATTGCACAGCCCCAACTTGGACAAAAGCCTTTTGAACTGGGTGAGGGGATTGCCGATTTCCTACTCCTTCAATCGTGGTAATTTGACACCCATCGACCTGCGGGGCAAGAACGAGGCAAGAATTCACAGTTTTCCCATCGATAATTACAGTGCAGGCCCCACATTCTCCTTCTCCACAACCCTCTTTCGTTCCCATAAGCCCCAAACGGTTGCGCAAGACATCCAATAAACGTTCATTTGCCTCTACATTTAAGGCGCAGGGCTTATTATTAAGCACAAATTTAATCTCTATCATACTTTTGTCCCTCCCTCCGGAATAAATGTACCTAGAGCCTCGCGAAAGACCCCGGAAACCGCTTCTCGTTTGTATGGGGCAGAGGCCCGTGCTCCTAAAGCTTCCCGGACAACCCGTTGAACCCCTTCGATCCCTTTTTCGATCCAAACCTCATTCAATTCTTGATCACTCAATTCTCGGGCGAGGATTTCACTTAAATATGCACGTTTACCCACTGCTCCCAGAGCAACTCGAACCTTGCCTACACGGTTGTCCTCTAGCTCAATTGCTATCGCGACACTCAAGCGAGCAATGGCAAGCGCTTTACGCCGACCCAGCTTCGCAAATCCACTTTGCAGCCCCTTCAATGGAATACGAAATTCTCGTATGAGGGTACCCTGAGATAGTAGGGGCGTGCGGCTTAATAATGTTTCGAGCGAGACTACCTCATCTCCCTCCCGGGAAATCAGCCGCACCTCTGCGCCCAACGCTAGTAAAGGGGGTAGTCCATCAGCGGCCGGAGAACAGTTACCCAAATTACCACCCAAAGTAGCCTGATTGCGAATTTGCGGAGAACCCATCGTCTGACAGGCAAGCCACAGGGCCAAGGCTTTTTGAAAAACAAGTTCACTCTGCCCCAGTTCGGCAAAGGTTGCCATACTACCAATTTCCAAATACCCATCCGTTTCCTTAATCTCTTTAAGCTCTGATATCTTCCCAAGATCGATGATTGCATTCGGGTGAATTTTGCCCGTTTGCATATGAAGAACTAGATCGGTTCCTCCTGCCAAGAAAGTTGCTTCAAATGTCTGAGCTATATTCACAGCTTGGCCCACAGTCTGCGGTTGAAAATAATTCATTTTTCTACCTCCACAAATTCATAAAAAACAAAAAGGCAACCACATTACAAAACCCTATGAACCATCCATGGCTCATAGAGAAGCAATTTACGGTCGCCTCGTAGAAACCCTTGATCCAATTATCAAGGATATATGAGTAATCAAACATATTCATTTACTTTTAGGTATTATACTATTCGCGATCTATCTGAATTCTCCTACTAAAACTATCAGAAAAATATAATTACCTTATTTGTCAAAAAATACAAGGAGCCTTTATTTTAACATTCCATTATTCCCAATAATACCGCGGTCCCCAAAGCACGAGCTTTCTCAGAAATTGTCCAGCAGTATTCCTCGTGTCCGCGCGGATCGACATCCCCGATTTTAACTGCCGCAGCAACGGGAGTATCAGTTCGTAATAATCCTCTTAAAACACCGTTAATTGAAGAAGAAACTTCTTCAGACCGAACTCCATCATCGATAATACCCAGACAATCTCCAGCTAAAACCTGCTCACCTATAGACCGTTTAGCCTTAAAGACACCTGCTTTGGACGAATAAATAACCCGTTCCTTTGAAAATCCTGCGATGACCCCAGGAACGCCCGTATTAGGTTCAGCCGCCCCAGAATAAATAAGGCGCCCAAGGTTATGTCCACGATTTGTTTCTACTACGACATCCACATCGATTCCCGCCGTAAAACCCGGCCCTAAACCGATCGTTCTCGGGGCCATACCTTTTTGGGTCCCTAAATTTCGTTTAGCCATGATTGCATCCACTAATACAGAAGGTTTAAGCACAGATAACCCCTGCAAATTTGGGTCAATCAGCACAGGAATTTCTCCAGCACTCCAAGCGCTTTCACAAGACTTTGGACCTTCGACAAGTCTAGCCGTAATCCCTTCAACTTGCCATTTTCCTTCCGCCACCGCCGTTCCAAAACTGACAGGCCAGCGAACCATAAGCGGCTGAGCAACTTCCGTCATCAACACACGAAAACCAGCTTTGGCTAAGGCCCATCCCACCCCTGAAGCCTGCTCTCCAGCGCCGCGAACGACCACGACCGGCCCTTTCAATTGGAGTTTGTCTCGCATACGTTCGATCTCCCTTACCTATATTATCCCTTAAACATTAGTTGCGGGACAGTTTTAAGGGTTCTATAAAAATCTCCATTACCCCACCGCAAACCATGCCGTCAGCCTCAGCAACATCATGTGTTAAATTCACTTCGACCACAATTGGGATTCCAGACTCCATAACCATTAAGGCTAAACGTTTGGCTTCAGCTTCGCCACAGCCGCCCCCAATTGTTCCCACCGTTCTTCCATCCCGATAGAATAGAGCTTGAGACCCAGATTTACGGGGGGTCGATCCCCGGGTCGAAATGATCGTAGCAATAGCAGTTTGTTCATCATTTTCGAGATGCATGACCTCATCAAGCACCTTGCTATCCATTACCGTTTACCCCCTTGCGTTTTCAGCCCACTACTGTATCCGAAGCGGCGCACCATAATGATTTCCGACATGATGCTCACTGAAATTTCTGCCGGTGTTTGTGCCCCAATATCCAAGCCGATAGGGGCATGTACACTTTTCAACTCTTCTTCCGAAAATCCATCCTCTCGTAAATCCTTGAACAAAGAAGCGACTTTCCGCCGACTTCCGATCATGCCAATATACGCCGGTTTTGTCTTCTTTAATATCTCTTGAAGACAAGTTTTGTCATGACGGTGCCCTCGAGTTACGACAATAATATATGTATTAGCATCAAACTGGAACTCCCTTATTGCGGTTTCAAAATCCTGACATAGAACTTGGCTTACCTGTTGAAACCGTGCTGTGTTGGCAAAGGAAGGGCGATCATCCACCACAGTTACTTGGAACTCCAAAAGTCTACCCATTTCGGCTAAGGGTACCGCAATATGCCCTCCACCCAAAATTAGTAACCGTGCTTGAGGCAAAATAGGATCAAGAAAGACCCTAATAAGCCCATTCTGATACTCTAGGTTTACTACCTTAGGGGTCCTAATACTCAAAACGTCCTGAATCGAATCTTCCAGCAAGGCAAGTATCCCGGCCTCAATTTTTCCCAAAACATCCTGCCCCATGTCATTCATCAAAAATTTCAAACCTACGGGACAAGAATCTGTATTGCTGCTGACTATCGTCCCGGTAACACCGAGCCGATTATCTCTTACCCACTGATTTAGCGCAGAATAAAAATCGATCATATTCATGTACCTTCCCTTGTTTCTAGTAAGGCCTGATATTCTTCCGGGGTATCTACATCTTGGAATAAGCTTGCTTCCACAGTATACTTCTTCCATCGTTCGGGGTAACGATTTAAGACTTCCTTTCCGCCTTGTTCCCCTTGGAGGGCCAAAAGTTCCGGAACATATTTCCTGTGAAAAAACACCGGTGACCCGGGTTGATCTCCTGCCATCGGAACAAGAAAGTCTGAAAGTGTCTGCTGAACTTGCCACAGACATCCTGCTAGTCCTTGAGCAGTTACTCCCACTTGATCGCCAGGCAGAAATCCTATCGCCCGAGTTGAGCCTTTTAGATCTTGTAAACTTAAGCGAATCGTGTCAGCTAAAGGTTGAGGATTTGACACTTGAGACCAAACTCCACCATTATTCTTAAATTTTGAGATGATATTCTCAGAAACAAAATCTTGGATAGGGCGTCGGGCCACAACGTATATCTCTGTCGATGACTCATCCTGAAACCCAAGCGCCTCGATCACCGTTTCTAAGACTGAACCAAGCACAGTCGTTCTTCTCCAAGGCAACATCAACTTATCTTGCCCCATACGGGTCGCTTGACCGGCGGCCATTACCACAAATCGAACCACAGTAATTTCCCCTCCTTAGCATCCCCTGCAGCCAATCTTAATCTCTTGGGTCTGTATTTATTCTGGACGTTAAAATCCTGTTCTATTTCAGCCCACCGACAGGAAAGGCTCCGCAAAAGGTCATGGGAATCCACGGAGTTAGGGGTGATCAAACCTCTTTGATCTTTATGATTTTTAGAACGAACTAATTCCTTATTCTCAGTACAAACTCCACAACTATTTAGAAGAATAACCCAAGTCATATGCCGATATTGAGGAGCGAAAACAGGGGACTTCAAAAAATAATTCCATGCCTTCTCCGCATTCCAAACGTTCCCAATAAGATCCTGACTGAGTTCCGGTCGATGGATTTGATCCTTCTGAAGAACTTTCCCCCATAAACCACGATCCACAACTAAAACTGCGCAGTCAGAAAATAACGGAATTTGCGGTTCATGGGACCCCCAACATTTTAATTTATGTCCACGAGCCCCATCTCCCTCAATCACCCAAAACCGTTGATCCGCAGCAATAGCATCGTCAACGACATTTAATGCTGGACCAAGCCACTTCCCGCTATTGCTTGCCTCAATTTTTGCGTACCAAAACCAAGCATTATCTTCGTCAGGCGGCGGTGAATAAGGATTTTTCCATATCTTCATATCTGCCTCAGGGTAAACTTTCGTCGTAGTCGTTGCAATAACTTGTAGTCCGGCTAAACCAAATTCTCGTGTCATTGCTTTAAGACAAGTGGTCTTCCCTCCGGCTCCAATAAACGTTGTAACTCGCACTCGACCTGCCATGTCCCACAGACCACCACTCGCCAGCCCTGTTAGAGAATTTGATAATGAACTAACCATATTCTTCTCCTGTACCTATTTTTGTAGGGACAATATGAATTGCCCCTACTCCCCTACTTCTTATAAGGTGTTTCACGCAAAGGAAGGGTAAACCTTAACTTACCGTCATGCTTGTAATAAGCGGAAGCAACAGCTGGTGCCGTCGGAATCGAAGAAATCTCACCAATTCCTTTAGCCCCATAGGCTAGAGGAGAGGAATTCTTCTCAATAATTATCGATTCAATTTCTGGCATATCTATTGAACGGAAGAGGCCTAAGGTCCCAAATTTAGCTGTCGGAACTCCCTTTTGCAGCGGGAAATCTTCTCGCAGCGCGTAACCTAATCCCATCGCTACCCCGCCCTCAATCTGCCCTTCTACAGCTTTAGGATTGATAGCCCGGCCAACATCATGGGCTGCCACTACCTTTTCCACTTTTCCGTGTTCATTTAATAAGACAACCTGAGTTGCATAACTATAGGCAACGTGACTAATCGGGTTTATCTTATCTGAGTCCATTGGGTCAGTTTTCCCCAAGTATTCACTGCTGAATTCGCGGCCCTCCAGCTCCTCTAAAGAGGATTTGTGCAAGGCATGTTGTAATTCAAGAGCTGCCTGTCGAATAGCCTCACCCGTGAATAGAGTCTGACGTGAAGCAGTCGTAGTACCAGAATCCGGTGTCAAGAATGTATCCGGAGCACCAACCTCTATTTGATCTAAAGGCAACCCAGTGGCCTCATGAACCATCTGAGTAGCGATTGTGGCAAAACCCTGCCCAATACAAGCTGCACTCGTAAGCACAATGGCCTTTCCGTTAGCAATTTTCAATTTAACACGACCTGTGTCTGGCAAACCGACACCTGTACCCGTGTTTTTCATAGCGCAAGCAATCCCCGCGGCATAGGGGTGGGATTCGTAAACTTCGCGAACTGCAAGCAGAGTTTCTTTAATCGCCGTCCCCTCATCGGTAATCTGACCAGTAGAATTAACCATTCCCGGTTCAAGGGCATTACGCATACGAATCTCCCAGGGAGAAATCCCAACCTTCTCTGCTAGAAGATCCAAGTTAATCTCCGCGGCAAAAGCAGACTGTGTCACACCAAAACCCCTGAACGCACCAGCGGGGGGATTATTCGTGTAAACACACAGACCCGTTATATCAACATTCAAGATCTGATATGGACCACTAACATGGGTACATGCACGCTGTAAAACAGCAGTACCGAGTGACGCATATGCCCCCGTGTCTGCAACGATGTTTGCTACCATTGCGGTCAGGTTCCCCTCAGAATCACACCCAGTTGTGATATCCATTTCCATAGCATGACGTTTAGGATGAACCATGATGCTTTCCTTACGGGACAATGTGAGCTTAACCGGTTTTTGAGTCTTGATTGCCAGAAGAGCTGCATGGTGCTGAACCGTTAAATCCTCTTTACCGCCAAATCCGCCGCCGACCAGTTTGCTAATTATACGCACCTTTTCAGCAGGAAGACCAAGTATACCCATTATACCATGTTGGTCATCATAAACACTTTGATCACCGACATAAACCGTAATTCCCCCATCAGCCTCAGGAATTGCTAGAGCACTCTCCGGCTCCATAAAAGCGTGTTCGGTTGGAGGAGTGGAATAGTGATTAGTAACTACATAAGCTGATTTAGCTAGTTCTTC
>JAUZPJ010000081.1 GCA_030706025.1 Bacillota bacterium
AACAAGGTCTTGGGGAGCATAATGTTTGGCAATGCCCGAAACCACCGTACGTACTTCGCCTGCCACTTCAACTTCTAATCTCATCAATTTATCTGTCTTTTCAACTTTCTCCGCACTAAGAATCTTGGCAATACGCAAATCTACTTTTGAAAATTCTTCAATCGTAATTTCTTCTTTTATGGGCTCAAATTCCTGTACCTGTATACGTTCTTCATTTTGGGCTTGATCTTTGCCTACATCTTGGCCTTGGTCTTGAGTCACTATTTTCGTCTCCCCTGTCGTAAATTGAGTAATATCGATTCTCGGAAAAAGCGGCTCTCCTTTTTGAACGCGTGTTCCCTGTTCAATTATACCCCATTGATCTACTTCGTCCCAGCGTATCATCTCTTCCCCTTTACCGATTAGTTTACAAATTTTCGGGGGTAATCCCGGCATGAACGGAGCTGTCAAAATTGCCATAATTCGTATACATTCCACAAAAGTATAAAGAACCGTATCTAAGCGTTCCTTGTGATCTTCTTGTTTGGCAAGTGCCCATGGTGCAGTTTCATCAACATACTTATTACAGCGTGCTACAAAACGCCATATTTGCTCAAGTGCACTCGCCAAGTCACACCCGTTAAGGCTCTCTCCAACTGCCTTTTTAACCTCTTTACTCAAAGCCTGCAGTTCTTGTTCCAGAGGTCCATCTTTCCCAGGACTAGGAACAATCCCATCTTTGTACTTGACAACCATCGCTAAGCTCCGAGAGACGAAATTCCCAAAATCATTGGCCAGATCACTATTGATGCGTTCAACGATGTTATCCTCGGAATACGTACCGTCGGAGCCCACTTGCATCTCGCGTAACAAGAAATATCGGATGGCATCAGCGCCATATCTCTGAATCAACTCAAAGGAATCTTGCACATTTCCACGCGACTTAGAAATCTTACCGCCCTCCTTTGTCAGGTACCAGCCATGTCCAAATACCATTTTAGGAAGAGGAAGGTCTAAAGCCATTAGAATAATTGGCCAAATAACAGCATGGAAGCGCACAATATCTTTGCCCATGATATGCACATCAGCAGGCCAATACTGCTGATAATTTTCCCCATCTGGATAACCGAGCGCTGAAATATAGTTAATTAGGGCATCTAACCACACATACACAACATGCTTAGGATCAAATGGTACTTTGATCCCCCACTGAAACGTGGTTCGAGAAACGCAAAGATCCTCTAAACCACCCTCAATAAAGCGAATCATTTCGTTGCGGCGTGACGTTGGTTGAATAAAATCCGGATGCTCATTAATAAATTTAAGTAAGGCATCTTGATATTTTGAAAGGCGGAAAAAATAACTTTCTTCCTTGAGTAGTTCTACATCACGACCACAATCTGGATTAGGACATTTACCTTCGATCAACTTGTTTTCCAGCCAAAATGTTTCACAAGGAGTACAATACCATCCGGAATACTCTGACTTATAAATATCACCTTGTTCATGTAGCTTGGTGAAAATTTGTTGTACTACTTTTTTATGACGTTCCTCTGTCGTTCTAATAAAGTCATCATAAGAGATATCTAAGGCGTTCCAAAGTTCTTTAAACCGTTCTACCACACCATCAACGTAAACTAAAGGATCGGTATTCTTTGACTCGGCTGTGCGGACAATCTTTTGTGCGTTTTCATCTGTGCCTGTTAGGAAACGGACATCATCCCCCAATAATCTATGATAACGGGCCAGCGCATCCGCCGCAACCGTCGTATAGGCTGTTCCAATATGAGGACTTGAATTCGGATAAAAAATCGGAGTTGTTATATAATATTTCACCTTTCTGTCTCCCTCTCAATAACTTTTTTAATAGTAAAGAAATTAAATTCAGATTTGTCAAGTATAACCATAATTAAGGATTATTATGTAAAAATGCTTAAAATAAATGGGATGGTCATGAAAAAATGGTTGACTTTAAATGGAACCGTTGGTATCATAAGGTTGTAGTTTCCTGTCGAATGTTGTTGTAAGAGGAGGGTAAATTCGATGATGAAGTCAACTGGAATCGTAAGAAAAGTAGATGAACTTGGTCGTATTGTTTTACCGATCGAGCTTCGCCGCACTTTGGGTATTGACGAGAAAGATGCTCTGGAAATCTATGTAGATCAAGAAAAGATCATTCTTAAGAAGTATGAGCCTGCTTGTGTATTTTGTGGTAATGCTAGCTTTAATCAAGTCTTTCATGGTAAAAATGTCTGCCGCGAATGTGCAACAGCCATGGGAGAAATCATTGCCAGCAACGCTGATTCTGATTCAAAGGCCGTTTAATTTCCAAATATCCTACATAGACAAAAACCTACTAAATTAATCATTGATGAATTTATAGTAATAGTAAATTTATCTGGAAGGCCTTTGAGGCCTTCTTTTTTTCTTGATTTTTTTTATTTATTCAGGAATCCATCTCTTCCTTATCTAGTAGGGCCTGATAAACCTCAGTTTTCCTTACCCCATAACGCTTCGCCACTTCTTTCATCGCATCTTTTTTATTTAACCCTCGATTTATTCCTGCTTCGACCTCTTGGCACCATTCTTCTGGGCCTCCGACCAGTTTGACCGGTACGTAGGGGGCGATAAGAATACAACACTCTCCACGTGGTGCAGTCTCCTCAAACGTTTTTAATAATTCTGAGACCGTTCCTTTATGTACCTGCTGGTGCACTTTTGTCAGCTCGCGCACGACAACAGCCTCGCGTTCTCCAAAAAGCTCTGACATTCCTTTCAAGGTTGCCGCCAAACGATGAGGAGCTTCATAGAAAATTTGCGTCTGCGGTTGATTCACTAGCTGTTCAAGGCTTCGTTTTCTTTCACTTGTCCCCGAGGGCAAAAATCCGTGAAAAGCAAAATGCTCCGTCGGCATTCCGGATAAGACCAAGGCAGTGAGTGCAGCATTAGGTCCAGGCAAAACATCGACTGGAATACCCTGATCTAGGCAAAGACGTATAACCTCACATCCTGGATCGGAAATTCCCGGCAACCCAGCATCTGAAATAAGCGCGATCGTTTGGCTATCTTTAAGTTTCTGCACCAATTCCAGCGACTTTTTCTTTTCATTATGTTCATGATAGCTCGTGAGGGGAGTCTTGATTTGAAAGTGCTGTAATAACTTACGAGAATGTCGAGTATCTTCTGCCGCTATTAAATCTACCTCCCGCAGGGTATCCAAAACCCGCAAGGTGATATCTCCCAGATTCCCTATCGGTGTCGCACATACATATAACGTACCTTTAGCCAGCATGCCTTCGACTCCTTGTTATCAACAAATCCTCCACAGCTGGTATCAATCCTTTCTCAAAAAACCCATACAAAACAGGCAATCTCCTTCTAACGGTTGTCCAAAATGAAGGTGGCAGACATGAAAACCTTCTTGATATAAGCGCACGAGATTATCATGGGCAACTCCTTGGATATGTTCCGCATTAGCTATAACACGTTCAGTTTCCCTTTCCGGGAGGGCCATTTCCCGTTTTAACTTTATGTTTTCTTCCTCTAACGCTTGAACGTATGGCTTTAATCGGTTAACTTCTTCAAGAAGAGACCGCATTTTTTCTTCCACTTCCGTAAGGGCTTGAGTCAACTGGCTCATACGCGCTCACTCTTTCCTTTGGGCCTTTCCCCTTTCCGGTTTCGTTGTTGCACTCTCCCCTCTGGTTTTGGAGAAAAAGTGCTCTCAACCCGAAAGTCCTGTTCATCTAGGGCTTCTAATGGTTTTCCCCCAGCTTGTGGGGTGTTACGTGGACAATTCTCTTTTTCATCGGTTTTATAACAACCATTTTCGTACTTCAGACAACACATAAGCCGACCACAAATTCCCGAAATTTTTGTTGGATTAAGAGAAAGCTTCTGATCTTTAGCCATTCGAATCGAGACAGGTTCAAAATCACCCAAAAAGGAGGTACAACAAAGAATCCGTCCACAGGAACCCACTCCTCCGAGCATTTTGGCTTCATCACGTACCCCAATCTGGCGCAGCTCTATGCGAGTACGAAAGATTGCCGCTAAGTCCTTTACTAATTCTCTGAAGTCAACTCTACCCTCGGCAGTAAACGAAAAAATAATTTTATTTCCGTCAAACGTATATTCAACATCGACCAACTTCATCGGCAATTGATGTTCTGAAATTTTCTTTAAACAGATTTGAAATGCCTCTTTTTCCTTGGTTCTATTCTGTTCGACAAACTGTTCGTCTGAGACCGTCGCCTTACGCATGACCTGCTTCAAAGGAAGAACCACTTCCTCGTCGGCAACTTGACGAGGGGGAATGACCAACTCCCCAAATTCAATACCCCTTGCTGTTTCGACAATCACCTTATCAGATGCAGCAAGTTTAAGGTCTCCCGGAGAAAAATAATATATTTTCCCAGCGTGTTTAAAGCGAACACCCACAACCTCAATCACAGAGAGCCCCTCCTTGTTGGAATAATTCTAAAGCTAAAACTTCAATTACAAGTCTAGGATTAACTTGTTGTCGTAAGACATCAAGAGCTCTTCCAATAGCCAAAAGTTCAAAAGGCTGAATAATACCTTTTTGAATTCCTTCTTGGGTCTGAACCGCCATTACCTGTAAATAAAGTATCGCGTTCTGCTTGTCAATCGGGAAAAGCGGAAAGAGTTTAAGAAAATCTCTTTCCTTTACTACACCTCGAAACGCATCGACCCACTCTTGCACTTTCAAAACGCCATGTTCCAAAATAGCTGTGGCTAGATTTTGGTTTTTCCTACTTAAAGTCAAAGCTTGAACGGCCTCAAGCCGGTCCCCTACTCCCTCCAACCAAGCATCTTCGGAATAATCGGGGAAATAAACAAGCTGGGCACGGCTTAAGATTGTCGGTAAAATTCCCTCAGCATTTTCCGCACTTAAAATAATAATAGTCCGCTCCGGTGGCTCTTCAATAACCTTTAAGAGTGCGTTTGCAGCCGGAAGCGTCAAGGAATCAGCGTGCTCAATAACAGATACTTTATACTTTCCCTCGAAATGCTTAAGGTAGACCTTTTCCTGCCAGTTAAGAACCTGTTCGATTCCAAGGCTTTTTTTAGGCGACTTCAACCACAAAATATCGGGATGGTTTCCACTAAGAATCTTATGGCAGGATGGACATGCTTGACACGGTCCTTTAGACGTTCGATGACTGCAGTTTAAAATCTGTGCTAACCTGAGAGCCACCTCTCGCTGATGCAAAGCACTTTCTCCGTAAAACAATAGGAGATGTGCCAAGCGTTCTTCGCATGCCGCCTTCTCCAAAAGTGCTAACTGTAGATTCATGATCTTATCCCTAACCCTCCTCAAGAACCCAGATTCTTTGATTTTGGAAACCATCCCACCCTTGCCATCGCCCGTCTTGAGACATGAGAAGCATATCCAAAACCTCTTGGGTCATTTCCTCTCCCATGACAATGACCGGGACTCCGGGTGGATAGGGGGAGACCGTTTCCCCAATAATATGCCCCAAACTCTCTTTTAGAGGTATCAAACGTTTGGGTGCAAAGAAGGCCTCCCTCGGAGAAAGAATGAGTTTAGGCAGAGGAGGGATTCGATACCTTGTATTTCTCCATCTTTTTTTGAATTCGGTGCAACCAACTGAATTTGCGAAATGAGCTAAACATTCTAACCCCTTCGTTAGTCTCCGTACATCCTCTGCAGTGTTCCCAATTCCCAACATAAATAAAATATTTTCTTCGTCCCATAATTCCGGTTCGAGGCGGAACTCTTCTCTAAGATAGTTCACACAATGAGGCGCAGAAACACCCAAGTGTGACGTATTAATCAAGACTTTGGACCAATCCACGGTTTGAATGCCGTAGGTTCCAGCATCCTTGGAAGAAAGAATACGGATATCCCCACCAACTTTACGATGAAGGTTTGCGATTTCTTCCTGAAGACATTCCCATCGTCTAAAATCTAATGCGAATTCTCCAGCCCTTTCTAACGAAGCCAGAAGTAAATAACTCGGACTTGATGATTGTAATAGTTCCAAGCCCTGCCTCAGACGAGCGCGCGAGACTCTATTTCCCTGAACATGGAGCATTGCAGACTGGGTCAAGGCACTTAACGTCTTGTGAGAACTATGTAACACTAGGTCAGCACCGAGCTTTAAAGCACTAGGTGGAAAGAGTGGTCCCAGATAATGTGAACCATGGGCTTGATCGACAAGAATCGGAGCCTTTAACCCCGAACTCGTCCTCTCAAGCAATAAACGATTTAATTCAAAGCCTGTCCCATAATAACTGGGATACGTAACATGACAGGCAGCTAGATCTTGCCACGAAATACGTTGTTGTTCCACATCTAATCCTAAAGGAAGATTGAACTCCGGATGAACGATTGGCATCAGATAGTCTGGTTTCAGGCCACTTAAAACCAAGGCCGACATAACGGAACGATGAGAACTTCTCTCTACAAGCACCCGTTTATTCTCAGTATTTTCTAATGCGAGAAACATGGCTTGATTTCCAACAGTTCCTCCATTAATCAGAAAATATGTTTCTTCGGCCCCAAAAATCTCAGCTGAGCGTTTTTGCGCCGCAGCAATTATCCCACTTGAAGCGTGAAGCATATCAAGCCCCGGAAGTTCTGTTAAATCAGAACCCAGAAAGTCTAAACCATTAAAAAACTCCTGTCGACCCTTATGGCCAGGAGTATGGAAAGAGCAAAATCCTTGTTTCTGATAACGGATCAATCCCTCTCCAATATCACCCACCTCTGAGCCTCCATTCAACTTGAGTTGTAACAAAAACCTACCTTATACATGGTATTCCTTACATTTTAACATAAGTTAGGGGATTTTTCATCCATTATGGTTAAACCCGGTTTCACGGCATGCCTTGGAAGATCCAATTCATGAATTGCACCTTCGTTAAAATATAATCTCTTTTATTAAAACCATAAATTCTTGATATTCCGGCGAACCCTGTTCAGCAGTAAATAACTCTTGCTGACAATCCGAACAGAAAAACATTCCTTCAACTCGGAAACCATCATATAGCCCATTTTGGGGAACCTGAGCGCAGCGATAACATACTGGAAGGACTCTCCCCTCGCTCGAAGAGTCATGTCCCTCGATATCTTTATTAACCTCTGCAGGGATTTGAGTTTGGGTATCGATTGTCCTAATCATTATTTTTCCCTCCCATTTACTTCTACCCCTATTCTTACCCCTCTCTAGTTCAATTAGTCGTTATGTTGCTGCTTGACATCCCCGAATGATGGATCTTGACATTAACATTGACTGTAACTGGAAAATCGGCAACTTTCTCCTCCCAATGATCCTTTACCGTCTTCCAAAACGCCGGTTTCCTCTCCTCGATGTGTCGTCCAATTCCCAAAAAGTCCAGGCCTAACTCCCTTTCTTTCTTAATAGAAAGTTCACATTCCTTCTGAATAACCTTGGCGAAGATCGTCTCTGCCCCTTTCATTAAGTCCACCCACTCCGTATCTGAGAGTTGTTCATTTAACCCCATCACTTCATTAACCGCAATATCGGCATTGATCTCGTATTGAAGCACGATTATCCCATCATTATCGTTCACTTTATACTTTGTCTTTGAATTTATAACTTGCCCGCTAAAGCTAATTTTACTTTTTTCAAGTTCCGAAGTTCTGATTAAGCGCTCTTTGACTTGGTTCTCTAGCCACATATATCCTTTTGTTTCTTCGTCCGTGAGAAAATCAACTAAGTGGTCCCCCCTTAAAATTCCAGCACCCTGTAGTCGTAACTCTTGTGCCTCATCCCCCTCTGCTTTGTATTCGATGCCCTCATCCCCCGGCTTTATACACTCAACTGCCGGGAGAATCGGTGCTGTACTTTTCCTGCCCAAAACAGTAAGATAATGCCCTAGCCGTACTGTCGGAAAGGACGATATGGTATTCCCTTTTTCAATATTATTTTTAATGAATATTGCTGGTATTCCCCCTTTGCGCAATTTCATGTTTAATAGACTCTGGGCTTTTCCTTTGGCTAAAACCAGGTACATCGACCGACGAAATTCGGAGAAGCGTTGTGCGAAGTCCAATATATCTTTAAAGCCTGCCTTCGCTGCATCCTCGCCAATAACGATAACCTTAAGTGAACCCATAAAAGGTTGAAGATTTAAGATCTTGGAAGTCATCTCATTTATTTCCCGGCCGCTTGAAACCTCCATACTATACGTCCAGTCTTCAACATCTGTGCCCGTTGTTGAACCTTTTTTAGGCAGTGCATATTGTTCCGTAACGAGAAAAGTACCAGGTTTCTGCCCCAGATCAATTCCCACCCCAACCAAAGGCGCCAATTCCTCTACCTCTACTTTATCCCAGCAGCCATCTAAAAACAAAATGCAGGCCATTAAGATTATTACTAACCCAATTTTACGTTGCTTATGATCTTTCATTTAAGAACCCCCCCTTCTTCCAGCGTGAGACTCCCCAGAGGGTAGGAATCCAAATAGACGCAAATGGGAGAATCAGATAATCGTCGACGGCTGATATTTCTCCGATTAAAGAAGGACCTCTTACAAAGCCTAAAGCGATCCCAAAAAATACAGCACTAATAACGACTCTCCATTTTAAGCCCTTTAAGGTAAGGACCGATTCTAGGCCCCAAGTCGTCATAAAAAAGAAAGCACTTATTTTGATGACCGCTGCCCCAAGCCAGACCCCTAAAAATAAGGATTCTATTCCCGCTACCGTCCGACTTACTTCCACCATCTTCCCTAACTCAAGTAAACCATAAACCATGCGGACAGTTTCAGTCGGTCCAAATATAAGAATTTGCATTAAGACTACCAGAGCATCTACAATTCCCACTAAAAAAACCGCTCGCCAAACCCCTGTTCTCAGCTGTCCAAGCTCTTGATTATGGGTAGGCAGGAACGTAACGATTCCTGCAAGGAAAAGGATATACTCCATCACAAAAGGTGGAATTTTAAGTACCCCGTATAAAAGAGGTTTTATACCATCGTCAAAGATAGGCATCAATTCTCCTTGTTCTATTCGAGGTATCGATAGAGCAAGATTCAACACCAACATAATTACAATTACCGGGAAAATAAGTTCAGAGAAACGGGCTAAGACTTCGATTCCGGAACTTACTACGTAGAAAACGATCAGAAGTGCTCCCAGGTAAAACAAGGCAATTGGAGTTAAGCCCATAATCGATGTTTCATAGATATCTCCGACTTGACCTAGCAATAATCCGCCAAAGTAACCCGAGATTATGATATAAATGACGCCTATAATTTTCCCAATCCATTTACCAAGAATTATTTCAGTAATTTGTAATAAGTTTTTTTGGGGTGTCTGTGGGCCTTTATTTAGTTATAGTTCACCTCTTAACCCTTCGTTCTTTCGGTGTGCCATACCTAAGTCCGGTTGCCCCTTTGCGAATTCGAGCCCTCTTGCAAGATACATTTGTTCGGGCCCCTTGGTGGGCGTTAAAACGGCGTCCTCAATTTCTTGATGTTGAGAACCCCCAATCAGGTGAGAAAGGGAAAGGATGACAATGGAACGAATCTCTCCCCATCAATTCTTGATCTTAGGGG
>JAUZPJ010000082.1 GCA_030706025.1 Bacillota bacterium
GAAAGAGGCGCAGGATGTCTATAAGGATGATAGCTTCTTTCCAGCTGGGAAGGAAGACCAAACCCTCCAAAGTGGAGTGGTCATAATAGATCACCATACAGGTGGAATTAAAGCTTTAGTGGGATACCGAGGAACAAGCACTTACCGAGGGTTTAACCATGCTAGTCAACTCAAACGCCAACCAGGTTCTTCCTTTAAGCCGTTGGCGGTATATGGTCCGGCCTTAGAAAAGGGCTATACTTCTAATTCGCTGCTTGATGACAGTCCGTTAAACATCAAAGGGTATGCGCCCAATGATGAGGACCATAGAAATCGTGGTTATGTCACAATGCAAGAAGCTATCCGAAATTCTTTGAATATCCCCGCCGTTTGGTTACTTAACAAGATCGGGATAGAGAGTGGCGTTGATTTCGCAACAAGGGCTGGAATTCCCTTGGAAAAAGAGGATCATGTGTTAAGTTTAGCTTTAGGAGGCCTTTCAACAGGAGCCTCACCTCTTCAAATGGCGCAAGCCTATGGTGCATTTGCTAATCTCGGGGTTATGAATAAAGCCTATGCAATAACTAAGATCACGACGAAAGAAGGCAAAGTCTTAGTACAAACTCAACCCGAATCGGTTAAACTAACCACTCCAACGGTAGCCTATACTATGACCCTCATGCTACAAAATGTTGTAAGCTATGGTACGGGTAGAAATGCCTATCTCGGACGACCTACCGCAGGGAAAACCGGTTCAGTCGAACTCCCTCCTACCAAGGAGTTTTCAGGAATTGGCAGAGGGGCTAAAGATGTTTGGTTTGTGGGTTATACGCCCGAACTAACAGCTGCTGTCTGGATGGGCTATGATAAAACTGATCGCAATCACTACCTCACCACTACGGGCGGCTCTGGCCCTGCCGTAGTTTTCCATGAAATCTTATCTCGGGCTTTGAGATCTACCCCGGTTGTACCGTTTGAGGTCCCTTTGGACTTCGTTGGTAACCAGTATAAATACTCAAATCAATCCTTGAATCAATACGATCAGTCAACCCAACAGCAAGACAAGTCGAACGAGAATACCTCAGATAAGTCTAAGGGTGAAGGTCAGACCCAGACCCAAGTTCAAAATACGAATCAGAATCAAGATACGAGCCAAGGGCAAGACCCGAACCAGAATCAGAGCCAAGATCCCAATGAGAGCAAGAACCAAGAACAGAGTCAGGGTTTGTATTAGCAATTTATTTTTGTTTAAGACCTGAGGGAACATAACAAAAGCAAGCCTGGTTTCAATCGCAGACCGGGCTTGCTATAGTTTGGTCAACGTTTAGTTTTGCGCCATTATGTTCCCCAGAGCACTGTTAGAGCCTAGACCGTAAGCAGCTTGTAGTAATGGCATTGCGAAGTGGATTAGTTAAGTGACATGTTGTAGCACTGGACAGTACAGTATTTTCATACAAAGTTCATGAAATGGTCACAAATCTATTTTATAATATATATAAGGACCCATTAGGTAGCCGAGCCTGACATATCAGTCATATATTATTATAAGTGTATAAGAAAACCATAGAAGGAGGATTTATATGCAGAAATTGTACAAAGCTTTGTGGTCCCTAGCGATTCTGGTTATTATTGTCACCGCTTTAATGTTCTCCTTAGGAGTTATTCTAATAGGAGTAATGGCGGCGAGTGTGTTTGGAGTTTACCGTTATTATCTCGCAAAAAGGAGATTAAGAGTTTATAATATGAAACCATATACCTCAGGAGAGGTTATTGACGTGAAGCCGATGTGATTTAATGCGAAGAACTGGGAACTTGGACGATAAAGAAAACTCGGCTGACGCCAAGCCTTGGCGAAGGCGGCAGCCCTAGTTGCCCTTATGCTTGGAAAGTATATAACGAAGTTTATACTTTCTGATTGTACAAAAAAGGCTCCTGCTATGCAGGAGCTTAAAGTTCATTGTTATCTAAGAGAAGATTAGGTTAAATTAAAGATGGTCAAGGTCTGAAGTTTTTTGTATTCGCGGTTAAGGACTTCGCTCAGAGAAATGTCTAAGGCATTGGAAAGAGCAGCAATATAAAATAGTTGTTTGCCAAGTTCTGCTTCTATTATGTCACGGCAGTTATCGCAAAGTGTTCCTTCGAGTTGGCTGTCCAAGAGTTCCTTGAGATCAGCGAGGCTTGCATCTAAGGGTAGGGATTTCTTATGTGCGTTTACGGAATGGCAACCGCAACTGGTCACTGATTTAACGACTGCCCGGTTGACACGCGCTGAAGTTTCTTGTCCTTTTGACAAAATATCTAAAATACTTTGATGTCGGATTAGAAGCGATTTAACCGTGCTTTGGAATTCGTCAGTGAGTTGTTCCATGTGCTATCCTCACTCCTTTCTGCCATCTCTATTATACCGAGATGGCCGTACTATTGTCAATTTTCAACAGGAATTAGGATCAAAATGCCAAATTGACAGGTTGAAGACTTGTATGATATAATTTTAAAATTTTGACCTCGGCAATTTTCCTTGTTATAATAATAAATAAGGGGGTGGCCGAATGTTTAAGATTGGTGACAAGGTTGTATATCCAATGCATGGTGCCGGCATTATTGAATCGATTGAAGAACGTGAAGTTCTTGGAGAAAAGAGTCAATATTATGTCATGCACCTTCCAGTTGGAAACATGAAACTGTTCATTCCGTTGAACAACGTGGAAAACTTGGGTTTAAGGCAAGTGATTTCTCCTACCATGGTAAAAGATGTCCTAGAAGTGCTCAAGACCAAAGATACGGCAGCTACCCTAGCTTGGAATCGGCGCTATCGTGCAAATTTAGAAAAGATTAAAAGTGGAAATATCTTTGAGGTTGCTAATGTTGTTCGCAGCCTTGCTCAGAGGGAAAATGAAAAGGGTCTTTCTACTGGAGAGAAAAAGATGTACGAAAATGCCTGCCAAATTTTGATTAGCGAACTTGTCTTAACCGAAGGGTCTGAAGAGGAGGATGTCCGGCAATGGCTGTCCAAAGCCTTGCTTCTGGCTTAAATGCTGCTTCTATTTTGTTTTGCAATCCTGGGATTTTTTCATTTCGAACCATGCGTTCATAGTGCTTTTTCTTGAACTTCTTTTGTTGGGTTATAAGCGCCGAAAAATAACAGTGCAAAAATATACTGACTTGAAAATTTATGGTAAATCGCAGTATAATAGGAAGGACTTTTAGTCAGAATAGGTAAATAAAGGAGGTGAAATGATGATTCGCAATCTTATACGCGGTATCATCACGCTGTTATTCGGTGCTTTGGGTTTTTTTCTTGATTATTTGTTTTTACGCCTTAATCTATTACAATCTCTAGGATGGAACTTGTCCCCCGTTTGGACATACGCAACGATGGTTATTTTATTTGCTATCGTCGGTTTCTTAGTTGCGCCAATCACTATCCGTTCTGTTCTTACTCTTATGAAATGGATGGAGTCGCGCTTAACACGAGTCCCCACGCATGATCTGATGAGTGGGGCGGTAGGGGGAATTATCGGACTTATTATTTCCAGTTTATTTAGTAGTTCATTTGTCAGTATTCCTTTCTTTGGACCTCTTTTGGCGGTGTTACTAAGTATTTTCTTGGGGTATTTGGGTTTGACAATTGGGATGAAGCGAAAAGAGGACGTCCTTGGGCTATTCAATTTTCTGCCTCGTTTTCGGGACCGTGGAGAAAAAGGTGAAAAGGCCGATAAACAAAGAGACGGTAAGACTGGTCAACCTCGTCCCATCGAGGCTGTAAACTTTAAAATTTTGGATACGAGTGTAATTATTGATGGACGGATTGCAGATATAGTTAAAACCGGTTTTTTGGAGGGGACATTACTTATTCCGAGTTTTGTTCTAGAGGAACTTCGACATATTGCGGATTCTTCCGACCTGCTTAAACGGAACCGCGGGCGCAGAGGTCTAGATATTCTTAATCAAATTTCCAAGGAAACAGCAGTTAAGGTGCATATCCATGAACAAGACTTCGAGGATATTAATGAAGTTGATAGCAAACTGGTGCGCTTAGGACAAATCCTAGGATCTCCTCTCTTAACGAATGATTATAACCTTAATAAGGTTGCTGAACTTCAAGGGGTAATGGTTTTAAACATCAACGAACTGGCGAATGCCCTTAAACCGATTGTTTTACCGGGCGAGGAAATGTTGGTTCAGGTGATGAAGGAGGGCAAAGAGCCGGGACAGGGCGTAGCCTACTTGGATGATGGAACCATGATTGTTGTGGATATGGGTAGACGTTATATGGGGCAAACTATTACCGTTTTAGTGACGAGTGTTTTGCAGACGGCAGCTGGACGTATGATTTTTGCCAAACCGAAGAGTTCCTTGGAAAAAAAACCGATGGGCCTTCGTCCGACGGATGAGGTGAATGCGATTGGCTAAGTATGGGATCGTCATTCCCGCAGCTGGTCAAGGGAAACGGATGGGGGCCGGATACAACAAACAATTCTTAGCATTGATGGGTGAACCGATCCTAGTTCATACAGTACGAATCTTTCAAGAATCCAACGTTGTTTCTGAAATTGTTATTGTGGGTTCGAATGACGACATCTCGGTGATAGATGATCTTGTTCATCATCATAAATTCGATAAAGTCAGTGCTATCTGTAAAGGTGGAGTTCAACGACAAGATTCGGTACGTGCAGGGGTTCAAGCTCTTAGTCCCACTATTCAACGGGTAGTGGTTCACGATGGGGCGAGGCCCCTTTTAACGTTAGAAGAATTCCACCGTTTTTTGGGAGCAGCGGAGAAATTTCCTTCCGCTATAATGGCGATTCCTGTTAAGGATACGATCAAGCAAGTCCTTGCGACAGGTGAAGTTAGTCTTACGTTGCCGCGCGAATATTTACGGGCAGTTCAAACGCCCCAAGTGTTTGACCGCGGCATTTTAGAAGAAGCACATTATCGAGCAGTATCCGAGGGCTACTATGGCACGGATGATGCTTCTTTGTTAGAATGGATTGGGTATCCTGTCCAAGTGATTGAGGGTTCCCAGGAAAATATTAAGGTGACCACGCCTGAAGACTTGTGGTTAGCCGAAAGGATACTGGCTCAAAGACTAGCTAGGCTATAAGGCTCCGAACATTGAGATTGGGGGGTTGATTATAAAAGTCGGAATCGGATATGATGTACATGCTTTGGTTAAGGGACGGCTTTTGATTCTTGGAGGGGTCGAAATCCCCTATGAGCGTGGGCTGCTTGGACACTCGGATGCGGATGTTCTGATTCATGCGATTATGGATGCGCTTTTAGGAGCTTTGGCTTTAGGGGATATTGGGGCCCATTTTCCAGATCGCGATCCACGCTATTCTGGAATTTCGAGCCTCTCGTTGTTAGAAGAGGTCATGAAACTAGTTGAAGCACAAGGGTATCGCTTGGGAAATATCGATAGCATCATTGTGGCAGAGCGGCCTAAGGTTGCTCAGTTTATTCCGCAGATACGTTCGAATCTCGCTCGAGTCTTGAAAACGGATGAATCGTGTGTTTCAGTGAAAGCGACAACAACTGAACGTTTAGGGTTTGAGGGCAGGGGCGAGGGAATTGCCGCCCAAGCGATTGCGAATTTAGAAAAGGTTGGAGGATGATTTATGGAAATTCGTGTGCGGTTTGCACCTAGCCCAACGGGTCCATTGCATATTGGCGGGGCAAGATCTGCTTTATTTAACTATCTATGGGCCCGTAAAAATAAGGGAACTTTTATTGTCCGGAGTGAAGATACTGATTTAGAGCGTTCCAGTCGAGAATCGGAACATAACATTTTGGAGTCCTTGCGTTGGCTGAATATTCAATGGGGTGAGGGGATCGAGGTCGGCGGAGAGCATGGACCCTATCGTCAAACGGATCGTTTAGACCTTTATCGGGAATATACAAAGAAACTAATTGAAAGTGGACATGCGTATCTTTGCTATTGTTCGGAAGAGGAGTTAGAACAAGAGAGGAAAGACTTGACAGCCAAAGGGGAAACTCCTCGCTATATGGGTAAGTGCCGTCATTTAACTCAAGAGCAGAGGGCAGGGTTTGAAGCAGAAGGACGTAAACCTGTTGTACGCTTCCGTGTACCGGAGGGACAAGCCATTCACATTAACGATCAGGTTCGTGGAGATGTTGTCTTTGAAAGTGACGGAATTGGGGATTATGTGATCGTGAAATCAGATGGGATACCTACCTATAATTTTGCAGTTGTTATCGATGATACAACGATGAACGTCACTCAAGTTATTCGTGGGGAAGAACATTTATCCAATACGCCTCGACAGGTTTTAATCTATCAAGCGTTAGGGCTATCTGTCCCTGAATTTGCGCATATTTCTCTCATTATGAATACCGAAGGTAGAAAAATGAGCAAACGGGACGGGGACACAGCGGTTATCGATTATCGGAAAAAAGGGTATTTACCGGAAGCGATCGTCAACTTCATCGCCCTCCTCGGATGGTCTCCATCGGGAGAAAAAGAGTTTTATACTTTAGACGAGTTAGCCGAAGAGTTTTCGTTAGAGCGAGTTTCTAAGAGTCCTGCCGTTTTTGATTTTCAGAAACTAAACTATATTAATTCTCATTACATTAAGCAAACAGAGCCTGAGCGCTTGGCCCAACTTGCAATACCCTATGTCCAACAAGTGGGCGTTTTCTCTGCCGAAGAGCCATCAGCGGAGCAGCAACAATGGCTTATTGGGGTTATGAAAGCAATTGCGGATAAGATCTCCTATTTGGCGGAAGTGAAAGATTTCGTCCATTATTTTCACGGCGATACGCCGCTTGAACCTCAAGGAGAAGCCTTAGAAGTTTTAAAGGGCGAACAGATCACCAGTGTGTTCGAGTTATTTAGGGGAAAGGTACAAGAGGTTGAAGAGCTTTCTGAGGCCACCGTTAAAACACTTTTAAAACAAATAACCAAGGAACTTAAACTTGGGGGAAAATTAGTGTATATGCCCATAAGGGTCGCTTTGACAGGGCAAATGCATGGACCGGAGCTTTATGATATTATCCCTTTATTGGGACGCGAGAACGTTTTAAAACGGCTTGAAATTACGGAGAAGCGTCATTTGGGATAATGTAGGGGCCATAAGTGTTTTGATTGACAGAGGTGGACGACTCTCCTATAATAGAAGAAATAAAAATCTAATCGGAAATCTAAATACTTAACGATTTAGGTGATGAAGAGAAAGAGTACAAAGAAGAATTGCCGCGAGCGAAGATGGGATAGTGGAAGCCATTGGCAGGGAATCTTTGGAAGTGCGTCTCTGAGCTGATCAGCAGAACGACGTGTTATGATGTCAGTATGCTAATCCGTAATGACTGCGTTAAAGTTTTAAGCTGGAACGACATGTTCGTTCAAACAGAGTGGGACCGCGGAAACTTTCGTCTCTGGACGAAGGATTCCGCGTTTCTGTTTTTCCGAAGTGGCTGAGGTATCTTGGTTAGATGTTTCGCGGCGGATTAGTTATGAAAATTAAAAGTTCAGATCTAAAAGTTAGTAGCTTAATATTGCAAGTTTTTGCTTTTTAGGGGAAAGGAGTGTCGCTAAAATGATATTCGGACAGTTAAGACGGGATATTCGGGTTATTTTTGAACGGGATCCGGCTGCAAGAAGTATGATAGAGGTTATCCTTTGTTATCCGGGGTTTCATGCGGTGCTCTTTCACCGAGTAGCACATTGGCTGTATCAGCGTAAGCTGGTGCTCTTACCACGGATGATCTCTCAGCTCTCTCGGTTTCTGACAGGAATAGAAATCCATCCTGGCGCGAAGATTGGACAAGGATTTTTTATTGACCATGGTAGCGGTGTGGTAATCGGCGAAACAGCGGAGGTTGGTGACAATGTCACACTGTATCAAGGGGTTACATTAGGGGGCACGGGCAAGGAAAAGGGCAAGCGGCATCCGACAATTGGGAATAATGTAGTGATAGGGACAGGAGCAAAGATTTTAGGTTCCTTTAAAGTTGGAGATAATGTAAAAATTGGTGCAGGATCAGTGGTTAATAAATCCGTACCCAGTGATACGACTGTGGTAGGTGTTCCGGGGCGGATTGTCCTGCACCACGGAGTTCCGGTTAAAGACCCTGATCTGAGACATGATGATCTGCCAGATCCGGTCAGTGAAATGTTAAAATGCTTAATGCAGCGGGTAGAATTTTTAGAGCAGTGTTTAAAAGAAGAGAGGAGTCGATACGATGTCTTTGAAGTTATTCAACACAATGACCCGTCAAAAAGAAGAGTTTCAGCCGAGGGAGAACGGTAAGGTCGCGATGTATGTCTGCGGCCCGACGACTTATAACTATTTTCACGCGGGGAATGCCCGGATGTTTGTCGTCTTTGATATGATTCGGCGTTATTTCATGTATAAAGGGTATGATGTTCGCTATGTGCAAAATTTTACGGATGTTGACGACAAAATTATTCAGCGAGGGAACGTCGAAGGAATGGATCCATTGGCATTGGGTCAGAAATATATTGACGAGTATTATAAAGACGCTAAAGCCTTAAATATCCTTCCTGCCACTGTTCATCCTAAAGCGACAGAACACATTTCGGAAATGATCGAGATTATTGAAGGGCTGATCCGTGAAGGGTTAGGGTATGAAGTTGATGGAGATGTCTACTTTGCTGTCGATCGTTTCCCGAATTACGGAAAGCTCTCGGGCAGAACTTTAGAAGATATGAAAGCTGGTGCGAGGGTCGAGGTTGACGAACGCAAACATCATCCGATGGATTTTGCCCTTTGGAAAAAAGCCAAACCTGGTGAACCTGCTTGGGAAAGTCCATGGGGGATGGGTCGTCCGGGCTGGCATATTGAATGTACAGCTATGTCGCTAAAGTATTTGGGTGCTGGCTTCGATATTCATGGTGGAGGGGGAGACCTCGTTTTCCCTCATCATGAAAACGAGATTGCCCAGACGGAAGGATATTTAAAAGGAGAGACGTTTGCTCGTTATTGGATGCACAACGCTTTTCTGACGATTAATCAAGAAAAGATGTCCAAGTCTTTGGGAAACTTCTTCACAACAAGAGAACTCTTGGTAAATAACCCAGGAGAAGTGATTCGTTTTTATTTGCTGGGAACACATTATCGAAGTCCTTTAGATTTTAATGATCAAAATCTTGTGATGGCGCAAAAGGGATTGGAGCGGTTGCAAACAAGTGTCCGTTTAGCCCAAGAGGCTCTGCAAAGAGAGGGGTCGTTAAATAACCATAGCATTGAAACTGAACTTTTTAATGCTGCTAAGCAAGCGCGGGAAGCATTTGAGAAGGCTATGGACGATGATTTCAATTCGGCCTTGGCTTATGCATCGCTTTTCGAATTAGCCAAAACGATTAATGGGTTTGTCCAAGAGAGTCCGCGCCCTTCCGAAGGGTTGGCGAAGGCTCAAAAAACCTTGGTAGAACTTGGAGAGGTACTCGGCTTTGATCTTCTGCATCCGGCTCAAGTTCAGGTTGA
>JAUZPJ010000083.1 GCA_030706025.1 Bacillota bacterium
TAAATTAGCCTTGATCACCTCTGGGAAAAAATCTTTCATTCCCTCTGGAGCTATAAGTACAATACGCTGTCCATCCCTTAAGGCTTTAGCGTTTAGCCCTTTGGGCACCATTCCGGCTCTTCTAAGAGTGCCTAAAGGCGTGATAACTTGCTGGCTCTCTCCCCATTCGCCCTCATAATTTGGAAAAATCCCGCGAAAAAAATCTGCACCAGCCTTCACAGTAGATTCTCCAAGCAAGGCATACGGATGTCTTTCCTGTTCCACTAATTTTTCCACATCTCCATAATCAATGACCCCCGAACTATAGGTCAAACTCCCGACCCCTTCAGAGATGATTAAGATTCTTTTACCTCTCTTAGAAGCTCGAATTCCTGCAATAAGACCCGCAAGGCCCCCTCCGATAATAATGCCATCCCACATGGAAAATTCCCCTCACTCACCCGTATTGCCATTCGCGTTGAGTATACTCGCGTATATACCACGGGTTAACTCCGTTTCACGCAATTGCTGCCCCCAAAGCACTGGTCTAATTCCCTTCCAGCGTTGATTAATAAAACGCTTCAACTCTTCCTGCAAGGGATCATATTTACCTTTCTCTCGCCATAACAACGGCAGCGCTCGATACGTGCAAAAGGCCCCTTGGCAAGTTCCCATCCCTAAGCGTGTTTTGCGTCGAATGTCTGCTAAGTGATGGGCATCCTTATCAGAAGCGACCTTTTCTACTTCGGCGAAGGTAACCATTTCACATTCACAGAGCATTTGTCCCTTTCGAGGATCGCGCTGGATTTCAGTCAAAACACTTTCGGCATCCGTCCCCAGCCGTTCGAGCATTTTCTCAGCCGAAGTATACGGCAAAAGTCGAAGTGCTTGTCTCCGAATTCTTTCTGGAATCTTTGGGACTAAATTTTCCTCTGCAGTACGGCAGGGGACGCTATTTCCTAGTCTTTCAGCCACCCAATCCGCAACTTTCTCAGCCATTAAACGATAGGTCGTGAATTTTCCTCCAACGATGCTCACAAGTCCTTTTACATTATCTTGGATATCGTGATCAATCAGGGCAAACGTTCGGCTGACTTCCCGCCCCTTTTCAGCGGTTCCCGGCACCTCACTGTCCTCCCTATGAAGTGGCCTAACTCCTGCAAAAGCTCGTATAACTCGATGGTCCTGAAGAGTTGGTATCATAGTCTCTCCTAAATCCAACAATTTCTTAACTTCCTCCTGTGTCGGCGAGTTTTCTTGCGGTGAATCCACGATTTCAGAGGTAGTTCCCAGAATCGTAATTGTTTCGTGCGGAACAAAAATGTCTCCGTCGCTTGACGGATGCAAACGATTGACCACGCGTTGAAAAAGCCGCTGGTTAAAGGCTAAAAGGGTACCCTTATCACAAATAACCTCTAACGAAATACCAATTGACGCAGCAATCTGAGATGCCCAGGCCCCGGCAGCATTGACTACAACTTCACAATTTACGTACAATTCTTCGCCGTTTAAAAGGTTCTTAGCGACTACGCCAATAATCCTCTTGTTGTCAAGGATTAGACGTTCCACTTGATGATAGGTTTTGTAGTTTCCTCCATAATGTCTCGCTGATTTAGCATTGGCCCACACAAGTTTGAACCCATCCACGGCTGCATCCGGCACCTCAAACACACGCTCAATCGTTTTTGCCATCAAAGGTTCCTTTTTATAGGCCTCTCCAGGAGGTATTTCATGAACAGGTATACCAGCTCGTCCACAACCTTCAACCCATTGTTTAACATAGGTTGGATCGTCTTCTGGCATTAGCACAAACCACCCTCCCGTGTCTGAGATGCAGTGGGAAGCAATCTGTTTAAGAATAACGTTCTCCTTAATACATTCTGAAGCTGACACAGGGTCTTTGACCGCATAACGCGCACCGCTATGCAATAAACCGTGAAAGCGCGAGCTTGTTCCGTGTGCCAAGTCTCCTTGTTCCAGCAGCAACGCAGAAATGCCCCGCATACTTAAATCTCGCAAAATACCAACCCCAGTCGCACCGCCTCCGACAATCACAACCTGGTACTGTGTCAATTTAACCCCCCCAAAAATACTCCTAAGCTCTCGATTATTCTCAAACAATTCCCATCACTACCTTGGCGATGTTAACCGTATGCTCATCCACTCGATATAAGAGGTTGATTAAGTCCAGCGTTGTATAGCGGAACTTTTCCTCGGTCCTCAGGCGACTTTCTAGACCACTTTGCTGAGGGCTCTGAGCGAGAAAGTTAAATTGCAAATCACGTTGTGTGCGTGTTGTCTCAGGGTGTTCACGAATTACTTCCGCAGCAGTCTGTGAATCCCATAGAGTTAACGCCCTTAAAATTGTTACAAAGTGATCTGTTACTTGTTGATATAAATCGTCTAGGTGGTCCCAATTCCGTGCAGGAACATTCAAATCCTCTCGGTGCAATTTCTTGGTTAATTGCACCATAGCCACGACTGCATCTCCAATATGTTCTAACTCTTTGACGATAAACTGAACGTTCATACACTCTTCGGCCTGCTCATCGGTTAATCCTTTTTGTGATAAGACTGCCAAAAAACGCATCGTATGTCGATAATACCAGTCAACTTCCTCTTCCGCCTTAACGACTTCCTCAGCTAAATCATCCTTACTTGCTAAGAGGACTTCCGGTACCCGCTGCAGCATCTTGAAATAAATAAACTCGCCTAGAGCGCGAATTTCTTCGTGAACTTGTCTTAGGGCAACGGCAGGGACCTCTAAGGACACTTCGTCGATCACTCGGAATTTCAGAGGAGTTTCTTGGTCAAGGCGAACTGGAATCACCTGATTCAGACCCTTGGCAATAATGTTATTAAACGGAAAAAATATAATAACCATAAAAACTGCAAACAGCAAATGGGCGTTGGCAACCTGTCGCTGTAAATCACTCGTTGTCCACTGAATAAGACGGGCGAATTGGGGTAGAAAGGGAAAAACTAAAGCCGCTGCAACGACTTTATACCCTGTGTTTGCTACCGCCGCACGTTTCGCGTCCATCTTTTGGGCCGTAAGACTTGTTAATAATGTCGTCAATGTCCCTCCAATATGGGCACCCAAGACGAGTGGGACAATAGCAACTAGGCCTAGCAAGTTTTGACCGGCCAGAGACATCATAATGGCGAACACTGCTGTACTGCTCTGGAGCAAAGCGGTAAAGCCCAGTCCCACAATGATCGCTAAAATCGGTTGTTTCCCCAAATGAGAGAGAAATGTATAGACTTCCGGAATATTACGAAGTGGAACAGAAGCATTAGACATGTTAGACATTCCAACGAAGATAAGACCAAAACCGATTAAGGAATGACCTAGATGTTTCCACTGCTTTTTCCCTGAAAAATATAGCACAAAGCCGACAAAGACTGCCCCTAAGGCAACGTCAAGAATTTGAAACGCAATAAGTTGGATGGAGATGGAGGTTCCTACGGCCGAGCCTAAAACGATACCCAACGCCTGCCCAAGATTTATCATCCCTGCATTGACGAATTCCACTACCAAAACAGTTGTTGCTGCACTACTTTGAAAAGCAACGGTCATAACCATTCCTAATAGAATCGCCAAAAACTTCCTTTGGGTAATTGAATGAAGAATCTCTTTAAGGCGATGGGCCGCAAATTTTTGCAACTCCTCTGAGGTTGTTTGAACTCCATACATAAAAAGACCCAAGCCACCTAGAAATGTAACGACAGTTCCGAAAATACCCATTCTGCCAACTCCCTTAGGCTAGAACGACACTAAGTCACGTCTAGCTTAAAACTCCAGCTTTTACCCCCTTAACCACATAATCCTCCCTCATTCAGACTACTACAAATATGCAAAAGGCCGCAAATAAACCTGTTTTGAACTCAACAGGTAAATTTGCGGCTTCCTTATGACTTCGGCGTCTTCGGCAATCAATTTTTAATACCTCTTCCTCACCGTAGTTGCCGCAATCCCCATCTCATCACGGTACTTAGCCACGGTTCGTCGGGAAATTGCCATATCTTTCGCCTTTAGAAGATCCGCTATCTTTTGATCAGAATATGGGTTTCTTGGATCTTCGGATGAAATAATCTCACGCAAGGCTAATTTAATTCCTTCGGTTGTAATCGTTGAGTCATTACTATGCCCACGCCCTTTACTATTCGCAAAGAAGAATTTAAATTCATAAATGCCCCGAGGGGTTTGTACGTATTTATGGGATGTCGCTCGACTAACCGTGGACTCATGAACCCCAATTTCCTCGGCAATATCCCTTAATGTCAAGGGTCTCAAATGGCGGATCCCATAGCGGAGAAAGTCTGTTTGCCATTTCACAATCGCATTTGCTACTTTATAGAGCGTTAGGCGACGCTGGTCAATACTTCGTATCAGCCAAGCTGCCGCGTTCAATTTCTGTTCAACGAATTTGCGGGTATCGGACCCCTCTTCATGACTTAGGGCCTCACGATAGGCCTTATTGATCCCTAAACGTGGTACGGTAATATCATTAACTAATATAAGGAACTCTCCGCCAACTTCCTCAATCACGACATCCGGAACGACATAGCGTACATCACCCGGACCGGAAAATCGCAGTCCTGGTTTAGGGTCAAGCTGACGAACTAAATCTCCAAGTTCTTGAACCCTGCTTAAGGAGATCTTAAGAGCATGGGCAATTCGTTGCAGTCGTCCAGCTGCTAAGTCCTCTAGATGCTTCAAGAACTCCGGTAATTCCGGAGGACATTCGGGAAGGAGCGGCAATTGTAAAGCTAAGCATTCCTCTAAATTTCGGGCCCCTACTCCCAAAGGATCAAGCGTCTGAACGACAGCCAAAGCCTCCTGTACTGTTTCAATGGAGGTATTGGTTTCATGAGCAATATCTTCTAAGGTCAACGTAAGATAACCTTTTTCATTTAGGTTACCCACAATATATTCTGCCACAGGTAACGAAGCGGACACTTTTTGAACATGCAACTGTTCCAGCAAGTGTTCCAAAAGTGTAGGTGCTGCCGAAATAAAGGGATCAAATCGTTGTTTTTCCTCCACAACCACCCGTTCCTGACGATGACGATTTTCATCCTGATCTTGAAAATAATCCTGCCAGTCCACTTCCCATTTGTCATCGGCTATACTTTCCACGTCTGGAGAGGGATCTTCCTCCCCTTTATGCTGCTCTATACCTTCTTCTTGGCTTTCCAATAAAGGATTCTCGAGAAGCTGCTCCTCAACATATGAGGAAAGTTCGAGAGCGGACAACTGCAGAATAGTAATTGCTTGGCGCAATTCTGGCGTCATGATTAGTTTCTGAGTTTGTTCTAGACTCAAGCCATACCCTAACCGCACCTTATTCCCCCCACATCTCCGACTTTATGATGTTATTTTATGTTTCCCACCCTTTGGTTCCTGATTCGTTCAGCCAATTCATCGATTTTTCTCATCCGATGATTTACGCCGGATTTACCGACCTTTGGCCGTAACATTTCTCCAAGTTCCTTTAAGCTGGCCTCGGAATATTCCAGTCGAAGTTCCGCTAAGTCCCTAATTGTGGGTGGCAATGACTGAAGTCCTATTGTTTCCACAATCAGTTGGATGTTCTCTAACTGGCGCACAGCGGCATCGACAATTTTATCGAGATTAGCAGTTTCACAATTAACGAGACGATTCACTTGATTCCGAACATCTTTGAGCACTCGAACGTTTTCAAATTCCAATAGTGCGTGATGCGCGCCTATCAGACCAATAAACTCAACAATGTGCTCACTCTCTTTAATATAAACCACATATAACTGTTTACGCATGCTCACCTTAGCCCCTAGTTTAAAACGATTAATCAACTGACATAAGGCTTTAGCATGCTGCTCATCATTGCTGACAATTTCTAGATGATAGGTTCCTTCTGGATTATTAATCGATCCACCGGCTAAAAAGGCCCCACGTAAATAAGCTTTCTGATCACAGCGTTTTCTAACGAGATTAGGAAGGATTCCATTATAAATTTGCCCTTCTTCATCAACGAGACCTAAGTTTTGTAAATCATTCAAACCGCCCGGGTAAATCTTAACCAAATAGGAGTTGTTTTTGCGGAGCCTAAGTTTCCGTCGAACCACAATATCTACCGGTCGCTTTAGGACATCCTTAGCCAAACGATAGATCTTACGGGCCACAGGAGCACTTTCCGTGATTACATTCAAAGCATACTGTTGATTACCACTGATTTGAAATGTTCCATCCATACGTACTAAAGCAGCAAGTTCGGCCAGTTCACAACATGATTTCTGGCCACTTAAGCGTGCAAGTTCTTCCTTGGTAACAGCACTAAAGGACAAATTCCCAGCCCCCTTCCTATGAATCGTTGCGGAGCTTTTGAGCGAGCAAGTATGAATCCACTAAAGCAATGCGCTCTCCCATGGGTTTTAAACGAAAAAGCAAACGGATAAGTTCCTTGGCCAGTCGATCAGAATCGTGCCGAACAACATTCCCCTCTTGTACTAGATTGGCTTCAAAATACCTTGCACCCATTTTCTCAACCACTTTGGGATCAGCGATAACTGGAGCAGCTTCTTCCTCAACATACCGTTGTAGAATCGGCGCTGTGATGGCCCCCTTATTGGCAAGGATCGCATCTACAAAGCCTGGACCGCAGTGATCCAGAATTGCTTTAAGGTGATCCGACACTCGATAATTATCCGTCTCTCCTTTTTCCGTCATAACATTGCAAACATACACACATGGAGCTTTCACTGCTCGAATCTTATCTTGGAGGCCTTTTACTAACAAATTTGGCAGCACGCTCGTATATAGACTTCCAGGGCCTAGAACAATAAGGTCAGCATCTTCCAGAGCATGCAGGGCATCGGGCAAAGGGGTACAATCATAGGGTTCTAAGTAAACTCGATGAATTTTCCCCTCCGTATCTCGGACTGATGTTTCCCCCTTAACACGGGTCCCATCCTCTAAGTCTGCTATGAGCACCACTTGTTCCAAGGTGGAGGGAAACACATGTCCACGGATTGCAAACACCTTACTGACCTGTTCAATTCCTTTTTGAAAATCTCCAAAAGTATCTGTTAGCCCTGCTAAGAGAAGGTTCCCCAGACTATGACCCTCTAATGCTCCGCTTTCAAATCGGTAAGAAAAAAGCGTATCCATAATCTCCTCAGTATCAGCTAAGGCCACCAAACAATTTCGTACATCTCCTGGAGGCTGAATACCCATTTCATCACGTAATCTCCCTGAACTTCCCCCATCATCTGAGACCGTAACAATGGCCGTAAGGTTGCAGGTGTATTCTTTAAGACCACGCAGAAGAGCGGAGAGCCCTGTCCCGCCGCCAATCACAACAATTTTCGGTCCCCTGCGCAAATGGTGGCGGGCATAGACCTTATCGACAATTGTTCCTTCGTTATCTGGAAGTACGGACGAAATAATAGAATACAGCATACGTTTAAAACCTATGATAATAGCAAAGGTCCCAAGGACGCTGATAATTGCCCCAGTAGGCACGGCAATGTATTGAGTGCTGCCCGTTACCTTGTAAATAATCTCTCGAAATTGCAATTCCGCGTAACCGAGAGCCACTCCGTCATTCATAACAGCGAACCCGGTCGCGAAAAGGAAGATTCCAAGAACTGCAAGGAGAAACCAACGTTTGACTTTCAGATTTGGGTAGAGCCATTTCAAGTATCGTGAGGCACCTTCAGCTTTAGGCTTCATCCCGCCGTTCCACCCCTTTGATTTTTTGAAGCGTCTCGGTGTTTAACGCTAATAGCATACTGTCGTTCAGTTAAGAATTGTCCAACCCGTTCGGCAATAGCAACGGAGCGATGTTGTCCGCCCGTACACCCAATTCCTATGACCAAATGGGTTTTTCCCTCTTTAACATAGTTTGGCAGTATAAATTCTAGAAGCGCCAAGTACTTCTCCATAAACTCTTGGGCCATCGTGTTTCCGAAGACATAATCCTGAACTAAAGTGTGCTCTCCAGTTAGTGACCGTAAGGTTTGAATATAAAATGGATTCGGGAGAAAGCGTACATCCATGACAAGATCCGCATCTAGCGGAATTCCATATTTAAAACCAAAAGAGATAACGGAAACAGCCATTTGGCCCAGTCCTTGACTCTTACCAAAAAGCTCAGCCACTTGGCCACGAAGTTGTTGGGAGCTTAAATTCGAGGTGTCAATAATCGTATCCGCTCGAATTCTCAGGTCTTCAAGCTGCTGTCGTTCTGCTTGAATCCCATCTAAGACCCGTCCTTGAGGGGAAAGAGGATGTCGGCGCCGCGATTCTTTGTACCGGCGAATCAAGGTTTCGTCCGAAGCATCTAGAAAGAGCACCTGAAGATCGAAACCCTCCTTCTCTAAATTACTTAAAGCCTCACTGAGTGAAGAAAAAAATTCTCCCCCTCGCAAATCACAAACAATTGCCGCCTTAGAGACCTTACCCCGAGATTGGGCACAAAGCTCCGCAAATTTTACGAGAAACGTCGGCGGTAAATTGTCAACACAGAAAAAACCTTGATCTTCAAGACTTTGCATGGCCTGAGTCCTTCCGGCTCCGGATAAACCTGTAATAACAATGAGTTTTAATTCACTTTTTTCCATTCCTTTTCACCCCCACCTAGTTTAGATTACTGCGTTCCCTTTGCGGATATGACTTTTACGGCTTGCCCTTGTGCACTTGTCAGCGAGTCTTGTGGTGAAGCGTTACCTGCTAGAGCATCGTTCCACGCCTTATCTTGGAGGGGAATTAACTTCCATTCTGGGGCATTCCCTTCTAAAACCGAAGCTTTAGCAAGTGCAATCTTAGCCTGGGGAAAAACTCCTTTCTGTGCTTCTGCAGTTTGATAATACTTCGTATTAGCTGGAAGAAGACTTCCAGGTTTCAACAACGCCCCCTCGACTTCCGGTGTGAGCAGCGCCTTCTCTACCATTTCAATGGCAGGCTTCATCGCTTCCGTCGTCTTTATCTCAGAGTTGGCAATTCCAAGTGTCATACCTAAAAGCGGTTTTCCCTGTCCGCCCACTAAATCTGCCAGTTGTATACTTCCCCAAGGCACATTTGCTTGTGTTAAGAGACTTGCTTGACTTGCCCCTGCGATAACATAAGGGGTTTTCCCCTCAGCAAAGGCAGTGAGTGCCGATGGGTCGATTCTAAGGACCTTGTCATTCCTCCAAGTCTTAAGCTGTTGAAGGAACACAACGTTGACAGAATCATCCATGACTGGATTTCCCCCATTCATGAACCGTCCACCTTGTCCAGTCCACCAGGCCGCGAGCGTTACAGTGTCAGCAGAGAGGACAGAGGCTCCCCCCTTAGCGAATAGATCATCTAAACTGACAGGAACGCCTGCCGTATCCGTTCTAAAGTAAAGCAAAGGGACATCTGTCAACCAAGGAAGAGCATAGCCTACTCCTCCAAATCGAAAACTCGCTAAAGCAGCAGGA
>JAUZPJ010000084.1 GCA_030706025.1 Bacillota bacterium
CGGCTTGAAAGATGGGGGTATCGTCGTTGCAGATCCGGCAACGTTTGTAGCACTTGGTCATATGAAATCTCCTGGTGTACTTGTAACCGTATTTGGTTTAATCGTTACCGGATTTTTAATGGCTAAGCGTGTCAAAGGCGGAATGTTAATTGGTATTTTGGTCACGACAATATTCAGTATGATTATGGGAGTTTCTCCGCTTCCGACTGGGATATCCAGTTTCATCAGCCCTACAAATCCGGTCGCAGCAATCGCACCAATCGCCTTTCATTTAGATATTATGGGTGCCTTTAGTTATGGCTTAATTTCTATTCTTTTTGCCTTCACGTTTGTCGATTTATTTGACAATATTGGAACGTTGCTTGGAGTTTCCCGTAAAGCGGGGCTTTTAGACGAAAAAGGCAATTTACCGCGTGCTGGTAAAGCTTTGATGGCGGACTCTATTGGGACAATGTTCGGAGCAGCGATGGGGACCCCTACTGTAACATCTTACATCGAAAGTGCATCGGGTGTTTCCGAAGGTGGTAAAAGCGGCTTGACAGCGGTTACAGTTGCAGTTCTTTTTGCCATTTCGATTATTTTTGCTCCACTCGTCGGGTTGATTCCTGGACAAGCAACTGCACCTGTTCTTATTTTGGTGGGTGTTCTGATGATGAGCGAAGTAACCCAAATTAACTTCGAGGACTTTACGGAAGCATTTCCGGCTTTTATGACGATCGTGATGATGCCTTTAACGTTCTCGATTGCTCAAGGTTTAGCATTTGGTTTTATGTCTTATACGATCATTAAATTAGTAACTGGCAGGCATAAAGAGAATAATGCTGTCACCTATACTTTAACAGTACTGTTTATTATTCACTTTATACTTGGTAGCTGATCTAATACTTGATTCGGCGCGGAGGGATTGTGTTTAGGAGGTTCGATGTGTGATGTTCGAATATCACACATCGAATATCTCATGTAGACTTAATGGAGTTTATAACTCAGGAAAAAATGCCCTTTCGTTGGCTGAGAGAGCCTTTCACGAGATGGGGAGGATGGGAATAGGATGATTATTCTCTTTAAAAATGCCAAAATTGTTACTATGAATGAACAACGCGAGATTATTCAAGGCGACCTGCTAGTGGATGGGTCTCAAATTGTGGCGGTCGGTGGAATAATTCAACAACCTGTGGATCAAGTGATTGATCTCCACGGTGACTTACTAATTCCTGGCTTGATTCAAACTCATATTCATCTTTGCCAGACTTTGTTTCGGGGGCAGGCCGACGATTTAGAATTGCTGGATTGGCTTAAACAGAAAATTTGGCCGCTGGAAGGCGGACATGATCCTGAATCTCTATATGATTCCGCATTACTGGGCATTGGGGAATTGTTCCTTGGAGGAACAACAACCATCGTAGATATGGAGACAGTGCATCACACGGAACAAGCTTTTGAGGCTATCCTCTCAAGCGGCTTAAGAGCCCTGAGCGGCAAAGTTATGATGGATGATCCAAACGGAGATATTCCAAGTTCATTGCAAGAGACGACAGAAGCTTCATTACAGGAAAGTGTAGATTTATATGAGAAATATCACAGGAAAGGAAACGGTCGCCTGGAAATTGCCTTCACGCCCCGTTTTGTAATTTCCTGTACTGATACGTTATTAAAAGAGGTTTCTCAAATTGCTCGTGCGAAAAATGCTTTCGTTCATACTCACGCTTCAGAAAATCGGGGAGAAATCCAGGTAGTGGAGAGCACACGGGGGATGCGCAATATCATCTATTTAGATAAGGTTGGCCTTACAGGTCCTAAACTTATTCTAGCTCACTGCATCTGGTTGGATGAAGCAGAAAAGGAAATTCTGGTTCGGAGTAAGACACGGATTTCGCATTGCCCTTCTTCAAATTTAAAGTTGGCTTCCGGTATTGCACCGATTCCGGAACTTATAAAACGTGGGGCAGAGATTTCCTTAGCTGCAGATGGCGCACCTTGCAATAATAATTTAGACGGATTCCGTGAGATGCGCCATGCCGCGCTGATACAAAAACCCTTACATGGGCCAACGGTCATGCCAGCCCAAAAGGTCTTCGAACTTGCTACTCTCGGTGGCGCTCGAGCTATTGGGCATGAACATGATTTAGGGAGCTTGGAGGTCGGCAAAAGAGCGGACTTGGCTGTTATTAGCCTACAGGGTTTACACACTTGGCCCAACGAACATGTGGATATTTATTCACAATTAGTTTACCAAGCTAACTCCTCCGATGTTCGCCTTACTATGGTTGATGGGCAAATCGTGATGCAGGATCGGCAACTTCTGACGATTGACGTTCCTCAACTTAAAGCCAGCTCAACGCGTAGTTTGAATCGAGTAATGCAAAGAGTGGGACTTATTTAATAACCTTATAAGCTCTTTTGTTTGGGGTGCGTACCTGCCAAAAGTGCTTTCTAGGCGCATGGTGGCAGCGCATATTCATGCGCTCTGCCATGTGTTTAAGAACTACATCACCGCTTTTAGTTTCTTTTTCTTGTGCAAGCAGGAAATCTCTACTTCGTTATCCTCTTTGCTTACCGCGTTTTTATTAAGGCTTGGCTTTAGCCAAGTTTTTTTATTATCAATTATAGAAGGGAGTGTGAAGTACTATGTCGAGTTTTAAGCAGAGAATGGATGAAGCCCGTGGGATTGTTAAAATTGACATGGTTCTAAAAAGGGCTAGGTTGGTTAATGTTTTTTCTGGTGAAATCCATGAAACAGAAATTGGTATTCATAATGGGAGTTTTGTCGGCATTGGAACATTCAGGGAAGCGGAGATCGAAGTCGATCTATGTGGAAACTATGTGGTTCCTGGACTGATTGATGGACATGTCCATATTGAAAGCTCCATGCTTTGTCCCGAAGAATTCTGTTCCCTCCTCCTTTCTCATGGCGTAACAACGGCTGTTGTAGATCCCCATGAAATCGCTAACGTTTTGGGGGCCAAAGGAATAACTTATATACTTGACAGTACTGCCCCATTGCCCTTTAACGCCTTTGTCGCCCTTCCTTCTTGTGTTCCAGCCACGGATTTGGAAACTTCCGGGGCTTGTCTAGGAGCAAAAGATTTAGGTAAATTTTTATCGCATCCTAAAGTTATCGGACTCGGCGAAGTAATGGACTATCAGGGGGTAATCGAAGCAAAACCTAGTATGGTGGAAAAGTTGGAACTTGGTTTGAAGTTTTTTGATGGACACGCCCCTGGAATACATCCTCAGGACCTTAATGCTTATTATCGGGCCGGTATTCATACGGAGCATGAATGTTCCACTGTGGAGGAGGTTAGAGAACGTTTACAGCGGGGCTTTCATGTTATGCTTCGCGAAGGAAGTGCTGCCAAAAACCTCTTGGAGCTTTTGCCTGCTGTGACGACTATGAATTCAGGACAATTCCTTCTTGTGACCGATGACCGTCATCCAAGGGATTTGATTCAGGAAGGTAGCATCGACCACCTTGTCCGCCTTGCTATTAGTGCTGGGATAGATCCTATCCGAGTGATTCAAATGGCGACGATTAATGCTGCACGGGCAATCGGGCTTCCCCGTTTGGGTGCAGTCGCTCCAGGGTATCAAGCGGATTTTGTAATCCTAGAAAATCTTAAGCAATTTAAAATTGAGGAAGTCTATTGGCGTGGAATTAAACAGACTGGAAGGGAATTTGAAGCACGCCCGAGGTTTCCCCGTTTTAGTATCACAGGCTTGACAGAGAGTGTTCATCTTGGGAAAGAATCTTTTAATAAACTAAAAGTATCGTCCGGAACGGAGCTAGATGTTACTCATACCCAAGTGCGGGTCATCGGGATTCAGAGTCATTCTTTGGTCACATCAGCCTTGGTACGGGAACTTCCGGTAGAAGGTGGGTTTGTGCAAACTGATCCTACTCGAGGCATCGCAAAAATCGCAGTAATCGAGCGACATAACGGGACAGGTAACGTTGGAGTCGGATTTGTTGAAGGACTAGGATTAGAAAAAGGAGCCATTGCATCTACGGTTGCTCACGATTCTCACAATCTTGTCGTCGTTGGGATGAGTGATGAAGCAATGAATCTAGCGATTCGAACCTGTGTGGAAATGGGTGGCGGACTCTGCCTGGTTGATGGGGATCAAGTAATTGGTAAACTTCCATTAACGATTGCTGGTCTAATGACGGATCAGGAAGCTGAATCTGTCGCTCAAACCTTGGATGAATTACATGTGAAGGCCCATGATCTGGGGATTCGTAAAAATGTTGATCCTTTTATGACCTTAGCTTTCCTTTCGTTACCAGTGATTCCAGAATTGAAGCTGACAGATTTGGGGTTAGTTGATGTAGAACAATTTCGCTTGGTACACCTTCAGAAAGAGGACGATTAAAGATAATCCCGAACTTGAATATTACGATATATTCAGCGATGATGGGGAAATAGTAGATCTGGATAAAACAAAACATGATAAGCGCGGTTGGGACCAAAGGAAAATTTATAGTAATTATATAATTTAAGAGGTTTTTCATTAATAATGGCGAATTAACTAGTCTATTAATTTCGATTAATAGATTAATAGTTGAAAAGAGCGAGAATTGGGTGAAGAATCTTGCGTTTGGTAAACACTCATTATGTTGAGGAAGGATCTATTTTAGCACGTCCTGTTATCAACCCTGCAGGTAAGATTTTATTACAGGCAGGGGTAATCATGACTGCTTCTTATATAAAACGTTTAAGAACCTTGGGATATGACGTGTTGTTTATTCAAGACGACCGATTGGAAGATGTCGAGGCGCATATGTCTATTTCGGGTCAAACCCGTGAAGTAGCCTATAAGACCCTTCAAAACATCAGCAAATATATTGAGTGTGATTCGGAAAATACGTTGCCTGTCGCTAGTGTCCGTAGATCCATTCAGGAAATGATCAATGATCTCTTATTTAGTTCGGACATTTTGGGAAACTTAATAGAAATTCAGGGGTATGATGATTACACCTATCATCATTCTATTAACACAACCGTTATTGCGCTTGTTCTGGGGGTTGCGTCCGGATATTCCGAGCAGAAGCTGATTGAACTGGGCATGGGCGTTATGATGCATGATATCGGAAAAATTAAGATTCCAGATTCTATTCTAAATAAGAGAACACCACTTACAGTTGCGGAATTTGAGGAGATAAAACTTCATCCGACGTATGGATTTGATATTCTGCGCAAGAATAACGACTTTAGCTTACTTTCTTCGCATATTGCTTTTCAACATCAGGAAAAATGGGATGGATCCGGTTATCCTAGAGGGCTTAAAGGCAGCGAAATCCACGAGTACGGTAGATTAGCTGCGGTAGCAGATGTGTATGATGCTTTGACGAGTAAACGGGTTTACAGGAAGGCAATTGAACCAAATGTAGCATATGAGTACATTGTAGCTCAAACGAATACGCATTTTGAATCAAGAATATTAGACGTTTTTAAGAAACATATCGCAGTTTTCCCTTCAGGGTCAGGTGTGCTATTAAGTAACGGGCAAAGAGGAAATGTTGTAAGACAAAACTCTGCTTTTCCTAATCGTCCATATGTCAGAGTGTTTTACGAGAACGAAGAACCATTACCGGCTCCTATAGATTATAATCTGGCGAATAACCCCTCGATTATGATTATTAAGGTTGATAATCGTTAGTTGGTTCGCCTAAACCTAAATAGACCTATTGATGCATGCATCAATAGGTCTATTTAGGTTTAGGAATTTTGTAAGAGTGCTTGGAATTCTTCAAGCTGATGAACGGGGCGTTGACAGGTGAAGTTCTGACATAAATAAGCTGTCGTCTGCTCAGGTACTATGGGGTAATCCTCGATCCAGGGTACTATCTCACTAGAACTTCCTTCTTGATAAAGAACGGAAGCATAAGGACGAAAGGTGGCAAAGAAGGTCTTACGCATCGCAGGCAATTGGGCTGAATCGAGTGGGCCCGCTAGAATTAATTCCTGACTTGGGTGAAGAGCAAACTGAAGGGCTTGCAGAAACGCTGTGTATCCAGAAGGATGTTCTTCAAGGACGGTGCGGAAATCAAGTAGTTGTTGTTCGGCTCTCTTTTCCCAACGCTCATCACCAGTGAGGCGTGCGATTCGGAGAAGGTTCAGTGCGGTGATTGAGTTACCTGAGGGAAGCGCACCGTCATAGCTTTCTTTTGGACGGAAGAGCAATTCTTCCGCATCGGATCCTGTGAGATAATAGCCGCCCCCTTCGTCATCACCAAAAAGCCGTTCTTGTTCCTCTTGAAGTTGAAGTGCGGTTCGAAGGTAATGAGCTTTACCGCTAGCGGAGTAGAGTTCAAGGAGACCCTCAATGAAAAAGGCGTAATCGTCTAAGTATCCTGGATAAGCTGCATCACCTTCTCGGAAACGAGCCAAGAGACGTCCATCATCGCGCAGGAGGTGGGTGAGGACGAAATCTACCGCTTTTTCGGCGGCTTTTAGATAGCGCTTATCAGCAAGAACCTGCGCTCCTTTTGCTAAAGCAGAGATCATTAGGCCATTCCAAGCAGTTAAGATTTTATCGTCTTTATGGGGGTGAATCCGTTTCTCGCGTATAGCCAATAAGGTCTGCCGGGCATTTTCAAGAGATTGGAGGACGTCACCCTCAGTAAGGGAGTTGTCGAGTGCGGTTTTCCCTAAAGTGCCTTGTAAAAGGTTGGGGATGTTCTTCCCTTCAAAATTACCTTTAGAGGTAATGTCATAAGCTGAACAGTACTTGGCTGCCGCTTCTTGACCAAGTGCAGCTTCAATTTCTTGTGGAGTCCAGACATGGAATTTCCCCTCAATCCCTTCAGCGTCAGCATCTTCTGCGGAGTAAAAACCACCTTCTGGGGAAGTCATATCGCGAAGTATATAAGTGAAGATTTCTTGCGCTATTCGAGCATCTTGGGGGCGATGCTCAACTTGATAGCTTTCCAGATAGGCTAATGCGAGCAAAGCATTGTCATAGAGCATTTTTTCGAAATGAGGGACCAACCATTTTTCGTCAGTGCTATACCTTGCAAACCCAAACCCGACATGATCATAAATCCCACCTAGGGCCATACCATCGAGGGTTTTATGAACCATTTCTAAGGCTTTCTCCTTAGGATGATCTTGAGCATAGCGAAGAAGGAAGGTAAGGGTATGGGGTGTAGGGAATTTTGGAGCGTGACCAAATCCTCCGTAACGGGCATCAAAATTTTGAGCTAAGACATTGTAAGCTTTCTCGATAAGCTTTGTTCCCCATGTTTGAATTACCTCATGGGATGTTGGGATCTGACCCCTCTGGTTCGAAAGGTCGTTGATCGTGGCGGAAAGGGATGTCACGTTGGTGGATTTTTCGGGTATGGACCTTTGTGACTGGACTGCTGCTACGATTTCATCGCTGGACTGCCGTACTTTAGCTTCGTTTGTCTTCCAGAGTGTTCCGACTTGTTCTAACAGCTCCATAAGTCCTTGACGACCATACCGCTGGTTTTTCGGAAAATAAGTTCCTGCGAAAAATGGCTTCTTTTCCGGTGTCATTAGAATCGTTAGGGGCCAACCACCTGAACCTGTTAAGGCCTGACAGAAGGACATATACAAATGGTCAATATCGGGGCGTTCTTCGCGGTCGACTTTAATGGAGATATAGTAGCGATTAAGTACAGCTGCAACTTCCTGATCCTCGAAAGATTCTCGCTCCATAACGTGACACCAATGACATGTCGGTATAGATCGGCACTACGAATACCCAATAGATAAGAAAATAGGCTTGTTCTCTGCCTTTGCGGCTTTAAACGCGTCTTCTCCCCAAGGAAACCAATCGACAGGATTATTTGCATGTTGAAGCAAATATGGACTTTTTTCCTTGGCCAATCTATTGGGTGTAATTGTAGGCGTCATGGGCAATCACCACCTTTTTTGAATAAATTATTAACGACGTTAGTATCGGAAAGCGTGACCTTTATTATACCCCATGTAAGCGCCCGACGATCAACCAAGAAGCGTTCAAGCTAGTATCAAAAGATGTTACGAAGAACTTCGGAAATAAACGCAAAGCGGCGGGGCGAATGTCCCGCTTTTCTTATGCCCAGATATTTTACGATTCTATGGTTACTGACAGGAGATAATAGCAGAAAGTTTTCAGTATTGGCAATAGAGACACAAAGTTCTATTTAGAAGAAGATATGAAAGAGTTTGAAAAAAATATCTAAAGAAACATGTCGAATATTACGATATTGTATGTAATGAAGTCAAATACTCAGAATTCGAGGAGAGAGATGTATGAGAATTAAATTCAGAAGCATTCAATCACAGTTTCTAGGTATCTCTTTAATTATTATTCTAATTGCACTTGCAACAGTAGGTTCTATTGCAAGTTATGAAGTGACTACCCAAGCAAGAAATGAGTATTTTAGCAATTCGACCGAACAGATGAAAATTGCCGAAAAATTAATCAAAAACTTTTATAGTCAAATTGATAAAGATATTAATATGATGGTAACGAATCAATTAGTCATGAAAGCGACAAGTGGGATCACATCTTACGCCAATATTTCTGAAAAGGTTCAGATGACCCCTTCTAAGAACGGAGGATTAGAGCAACAAATTTTTGAGGCTTTCAAACATTATGCAGACAACCACCCTGGCACGATGTATGTCTATTTTGGGACAAAAGATGGTTCCTATCTTCAGTGGCCTGAAACAGAAATTCCCCCAAAATATAATTCGCCCGAAAAGAGCTGGTATAAAACAGGCTTAAGCGGAAACGGCTCTATAGTGAGGACAGCCCCCTACCTTGACAGTATTTCGAATACCTTAATTACAAGTAATGTTAGGTCTTTTAATGATGCAAATGGAAATCTTCTTGGTGTATTAGGAATTGATGTACATCAGTCTGTCATCAGTGATATGTTAACTTCTATGAAGCCTGGTAAGACAGGATTTTATATGATAGTACATAATACGGGGGTTATTTTAGCCGATGGAGACAATCCCAAAAATAATTTTAAGAAAATAGATGAACTCAAGATATCAGGATTGAACAACCTTTTGTCAAACGATCTAAAGCCCTTTAATGTTGATATTAATGGAATCAAGTATGTAGTCAATCCATACAAAGTTTCAGGAACGGACTGGATCTTGGCATCTTTCATGTCCGAGAACGAGCTGACTCAAGGTGCCAAAAGTATATCATTAATGGTTTTAAGCGTTTCAGTTGTAATGATGCTGATTACAATATTTTTAATCATCATAACCACCAAGAGAATTACAACCCCTATAATAAAGTCTTCAGAATATCTAAAAATTGTCGCAAGTGGAGACTTCTCAAAAGAAATTGAACCAAACTATTTAGCCAGAAAAGATGAGATAGGCTCAATCACGAATGCCATAAATGACATGAAAAATTCTATAAAA
>JAUZPJ010000085.1 GCA_030706025.1 Bacillota bacterium
TCATCTTGTACAATCCGATTCATAGCAGAAACAACCCCCGTAGTTACAGAACCAGCAAACTTTTCTCCACCAGGATTACCAATAACTACAACAGGTTCTCCAACCTGTAGTTTGGAAGAATCTCCAAGCTCAACTTCAGTTAAGTTGCTAGTATTGCTTATCTTGATGACTGCCAAATCAGTATGTGAATCAGCACCTACCACATTAGCATTTTCATGATTTCCATCAGCTAAGCAAACTGACAATTTTTGGGCTCCTTTGATGACATGGTTGTTAGTTACGATAAAACCATTATGGGCATCGATGATAAATCCTGAACCGCTGCCCATTTGTATCAAGTTATTGTTTATCTCATTTCCAAGATCGCTGCATTCAAACATAGATTCTTGACCATTTACCGACTGGAAATTACAAATAGTTACTACCGCAGGTCCTACGTTTTTAGCAATATCCACAACAGGATAAGAAGATATACCATAGTTTACATTTATTGACTTAGATAAATGGTCTCTTTGAATATCAGGAAGAGCCGGTTTGGTTTGAGTCTTGTTGGTGTACACCGAAATAACAATCCCAGCTGACAAAAACCCACCTATAAGTGCACCGACTAAACCAGTGGCAAGTATTGCTATCATATAAGGATGACGCCGGCTAAGAATTGTTTTAGGGTAACTCCGAGAAATTCTAAACTTATATTTGTTATTGTTATAGTAACTCATCTTTTAACCTTCATTCTTTCGCACGTCTTGTTACGTTACTTCCATCTCCGTCCTTAATTTCCTCCTTGGGTAAGCGAAAAATCATGTACTCTTACCACAGAATTTTTTTGTTGTATATTATCAATCACTTGCTTAATTGCAGGTAATAAACCCAGATAATAAGAAATACACAAGAAGAAAAATATGATTCCAGGTTAATCAGTTGTAATTGTACTTACTGTTTTACGTTATATCTGGTAAAGAAATCCTTTGACCTATTGCCCATTATTGTGTATACTTATAATCGTCTGTTGAAGATGATTCAAATGGGTAGGTGGCCGAGTGGTTAAAGGCGACAGACTGTAAATCTGTTCCGCGAGGTACGGTGGTTCGAATCCATCCCTGCCCACCAACTGATGCTTCAATAATGCGGGAGTGGCGAAATTGGCAGACGCGCACGCTTGAGGGGCGTGTGGGTAACACCGTACGGGTTCAAGTCCCGTCTTCCGCACCATTCATTTCATGCGGGTGTAGCTCAATGGTAGAGCACTAGCCTTCCAAGCTAGCTACGTGAGTTCGATTCTCATCACCCGCTCCATAATTGCATAAAACAACCTATTGACCAAATTCAATAGGTTGTTTCTTTGTCCCCAATTTTATCTAACGTTTGAATTGCTTCGATGATCTGTCTGATCTTTGTTTCATCCTTTAGGCCGTTCGTTTCAGCACCACTGCTAACATCGATGCCATAGGGATGACATTCCCAAACGGCCTGCTCGATGTTACCGCTTTCCATTCCACCAGCTAGAAAAAATGGTTTGTGAAGCGGGGGAATCAATGTGCGGTCGAAGGTTTTCCCGCTGCCGCCATACTGTCCTTTCTGGTAAGTGTCCAGTAAAAGCAGGTCGCAGGACATCGTCTGTGCCTTAAGGATCTGTTCTGTACTCTGCACGCGTATTGCTTTGATCACAGGGCAAATTGTTTTCTGTTTGAGCGCTCGGATATATTCTTCGGTTTCATCGCCGTGAAGCTGTACCACATCGATTGTTCCCTTCAGACAAAGTTTAACAATTGAGGGCAGGGGTTCGTTGGTAAAAACGCCGACTGCCTTAATGTGAGGATCTAGTCTATCTTTGAGATGATGCGCCTGTTCAGGTGTTACCCTCCGGCGGCTATTGGCGAATACAAAACCGATATAGTTAGGCCGCCAGCGGTTGACGGCCGTGATGTCCTCTTCTCTTGTTAGTCCACAAACTTTGATTTGGGTCATAGGACGTCTCCTCGCAGTTCTTTGAGCATTTTCCCCTTGTCCGGACTGCGCATCAGGGTTTCGCCGATCAACACGCCGTTGACGTTTGCCTGACGGAGCACGTCAATATCTGAGGCTGTTTGAATACCGCTTTCAGCAACAAAAAGAATATTTTTAGGAACGAATTTTCGAAGAATCACGCTGTTATTGATATCCAATGTGAAATCCTTAAGATCGCGGTTGTTAACCCCGATGATTCGCGCTCCAGCGGCAAGTGCCGATTCGATTTCCCTTTCGTCGTGAGCTTCTACTAGTGCTGACAGACCAAGCTCATCACAGATTGAACGATAGTTCCGGAGGGTCTGTATGTCTAATAGGGCACAGATGAGAAGGACAGCGGAGGCGCCGATTGTTTTTGCCTCATAGATTTGATAAGCATCCACAGTAAAGTCTTTGCGCAAGACGGGAATAGAAACAGATTTTTGGATCTGAAAAAGGTATTCGTCCCGGCCTTGAAAATAGTCAGGCTCGGTGAGTACAGAGATAGCAGCGGCTCCTGCCAGCTCATAATCTTTGGCAATCTGTAGAAATGGGAAATCCCTTGAGATCAGCCCCTTGGAAGGGGACGCTTTTTTAATTTCACAGATAAAATTTATGTCCTTTCTGGACAGTGCCTTTTCAAAAGGAAAGCCGGTCTCAGGACTCAATCTTAAGGCTTCTTTTTTGAGTTGTTCAAGCGGGATCGCCGATTTGGCCCGCTCTACTCTTGTACGGGCGGAAGCTGCTAAGGTATTGAGGATGTGGATCATAGGTTCACCTTTATAAATCATAAATTCACCTCATGAGTCAGTCGACAAAACTCATCAAGTTTGGCGGCAGCCTTTCCGCTGTCAATCAGTTCTTTTGCCTTTTGTATGCAGTCCGCTACTGTGCAATTGTCAATGCCAAGATAGAGCCCCATTGCGGCATTAAGCACCACCACATCGCGTTTTGCTCCCTTATCCTTACCCATTAGGATATTCCGGGTAATCTCAGCATTATCTTCGGGCGAACCGCCGACCAAATCCTTAAGCTTGCAGCGACTAATCCCAAACTGTTCAGGTGTGATATCATAGGTCGTTAGTTCACCATGGCGTATCTCGCAGACATAGGTTTCACCAGTTAGAGTCACCTCGTCCATGCCGTCACAGCCACTGACAGCTAAGCCACGTACTACACCAAGGTTGGAAAGCACTTGGGCTAGCGGTTTCACCAGCTTGCGATCATAAACACCCATGAGTTGCATGGTGGCTCCCGCTGGATTGGATAAGGGCCCCAAGACGTTGAAGATGGTACGTACCCCCATTTCCTTGCGAACGGGTGCTGCGTATTTCATGGAAGAATGATAGAGCTGAGCGAACATGAAGCAAATATTGCTTTTTTCCAGGATCTTCTCACTCTGTTCGGGGGACAGATTTAAGTTGATCCCAAGACACTCTAGCACATCTGCCGCGCCGCTTTTGCTGGATACGCCGCGGTTGCCGTGTTTAGCGACGGGAACCCCACCGGCCGCGACCACGAAAGCGGATGTGGTGGAGATGTTGAAGGTGCCTACGCCATCACCGCCAGTTCCGACAATATCGATAACGTTGCGTACAGGATTAATCTTCATACCTTTTTCACGCATCACCGTCGCGCAGGCCGTGATCTCATCGACGGTTTCTCCCTTCATCCGCAGTATTGCCAGCAAGGCTCCCATTTGTGCCTGTGTCGCTGTGCCGTCCATCATTTCATTCATAACCGCTTTGGTCGTTTCAAAGTCAAGATCTTTCCCGTTAAGAACTTCTTGAATTGCTTGCTGTATCATTTTTATATCCTCCTCTATAATTCCAAGAAATTTTTCATGATAACATGCCCCATTGGGGTAAGGATGGATTCCGGATGAAACTGCACGCCGTAAACATCATAATCCTTGTGTTTTACCGCCATTATTTCCCTTGAGTCGTCCTCGGCGATTATCAGCAGTTCGTTGGTCATCGTTTCTTTCTGGGCTACTAAGGAATGGTAACGTGCTGCATCGATCCTTTGGGGAAGTCCGTGGAAGATGGGAAAGGTGTTGTCAATTTGGATCTTACTTTTCTTTCCGTGCATAAGTTTTCGCGCGTGGCTAATCTCTACACCGTATGCTTCACAAATCCCTTGATGACCCAGACAAACTCCAAGAATTGATGATTTACTGGACAGCTTCCGGATCACCTCTTCGCATACGCCGGCGTTTTTTGGGTACCCTGGCCCGGGTGATAGGATGATATGGGAAGGATTGAGTTCCGCTATTTCTTCCACTGTCAGTTCGTCGTTACGCACGACCATAATATCTGAATTTATGCTCCCAGCAAGCTGGACTAGATTATAAGAAAAGCTGTCGTAATTATCGATCAATAAAATCATTAGTCATTGACCTCCCCTGCATTGCGGATCGCATTCATCACGGCCAGTGCTTTATTGGCAGATTCCTCATACTCTTTTTCGGGGACGCTGTCCGCCACAATCCCGCCGCCCGCCTGAACATAAACTTTATCGTTCTTCTTCACGGCCATGCGAATGGCGATACAGGTATCCATATTTCCTGTGAAATCAAGATATCCAAGTGCACCACCGTAGATCCCACGCGGCTCCTTTTCTAACTCCTCAATACTCTCGCAAGCACGGATCTTAGGTGCACCAGAAAGAGTACCTGCAGGCAAAACGGCCTCGATGGCACTGTATCCGTCACAATTGGGTAAGATATTGCTTTCTACCTGTGAACAGATATGCATGATTTTTGAATAACGGTGAATCATCATATAATTTGTGACTTCGACAGACGAGTACTTGGAGATTTTGCCCAGATCGTTTCTGCCCAGATCGACTAACATATTATGCTCGGAAAGTTCCTTTTCATCAGCTAAAAGATCCTGTTCCAACTGTATATCTTCTTCCTCCGTTTTCCCTCTTGGGCGGGAGCCTGCCACTGGGAAGGTCGTAAGCCGACCATTCTGCAATCGGACAAGCGTCTCGGGAGATGTACTCATGATCTCATCACCGTCGATATTCATATAGACCATATAGGGTGAGGGGTTGGTCGTCCTCAATACCCGGTAAGCATTCATGAGGCTTCCCTTATAAGGGGTAACAAACTGTCTGGAGAGAACAGCTTGGAAGATATCCCCGTCTAGGATGTATTCTTTTATTCGCCCCACAAGCTTGTAGTACTCATCTTTGCTTACATTGCAGGTAAACTGCACATTTTTATCACTCTCAAATTTGGGCAAAGGCTGGGGATTGCGCAGGATACCGGCGATTACTTCTAGATCAGCCATGGCACGACCGTAATTTTCCAGTACGTTGTCGGTTTTCATATTGACCACAATGCAGATTTTTTGTTTGAGATGATCATAGGCGATCACCTTATCAAATAGCATAAGATCAAAATCATTACAATCCCCTCGTTTAATGCTTAATTTTGGTTCCACGTAACCAATAATGGCATAGGCGAAATAACCTACAAACCCCCCTGTAAAGGGTGGCATATCTGGCAGCTTAGGGGATGTATAATCCTTCTGAATTTCTCGCAGAACGTCCAAAGGAGTAGTTGTTGATATCTGGGTAATTTCACCATTTCGTTCAATCGTCACGAGTTGTTCTTTACAGGACACTCGCATTTGCGGATCGAACCCTAAAAAAGAGTACCGACCCCACGTTTCTCCCCCCTCTACACTTTCCAGCAGATAGTATCGTTTGCTAATCCCGGATAACTTACGCAGTAGTGTGATAGGAGTGATAATATCCGCGTAGATTTCCCGACATATTGGTATTACACTATACTCCTGCGCTAAAGTCAGTATGGATTCACAATCTGGTTTATTCATTTGCGTCACCTCATTTCATCAATGGATAAGATGAAATCCTTTCGTTTTTAGATATAATGAGTGCTGTTTAATAAGTCTATTTAACTATAGGAGCCAATAAAAAAAGCTTTTGCCCCTGTCAAGGGACAAAAGCTTATAGCTTCTGCGATACCACCCAAATTGGTAACTAAGTTACCCACTCGTTTTTTACGCACTATCATGCGCACCCACTGTTAACGGGAGGGTTCCCGTCGACGTCTACTCCCTTTCGGTTTCAGGCCGCCCTCGCAAGTCCATTCGGAAAATTCCCGTATACCGCCTTCCCACCAACCAGCGGCTCTCTAAATACGTTCCTAAACCTACTTCTCTTGCTCATCGGTTTGATTATTCGGTTACAATTAATTGGTTTAAGTTAAATTATTTATTATTTGAAAAATAAAAAGCTTTTGCCCCTATCAAGGGACAAAAGCTTATCGCTTCTGTGATACCACCCAAATTGGTAACTAAGTTACCCACTCGTTTTACGCACTATCATGCGTACCCCACTGTTAACGGGAGGGTTCCCGTCGACGTCTACTTCCTTTCGGTTTCAAGTCGCCCTCGCAAGACCATTCAGTTAATTCCCGTATACCGCCTTTCCACCAACCAGCGGCTCTCTAAATACGTTTCTAAACCTACTTCTCTTGCTCATCGGTTTACCTAGTTTAATAAACTATAAACGTTATAACTTTATTTGTCAACTTTAAAAAATTGCTATAAATCATTTTCGTACGATTCTAACCGCATATTCCGTCTAGCTCTTCATTTTTTAAAGTAAGGATTTTATATCAGTGATGTACTAAAATATCTTTCAACTCTGTCCGGTAAAACAGTCACAATGTTTTTATCAGTGCCATGCTTTTGGCCCATTAGGATGGAAGCCCAAACATTTGCTCCTGAAGATGTGCCTACCAGAATACCTTGGACTCTAGCCAGATCTCTAGCTGTATTAATTGCATCATCATCAGTAACTTCGACAACCTCATCTATGAGATTTACATCGAGCACTTTGGGTATGAAACCGTCACCGATTCCTTGAATCTTGTGTAATCCCGGCTCGTGTCCCAGAAGTGCAGAGACATTTTTTGGTTCTACTGCGATTATCTTAGTCAGCGGATTCTTTTCTTTAATAAATCGACCGATTCCCTCCAACGTGCCTCCGCTGCCTAATCCAGAAACGAAAACATCAACTTTACCATTCGCTTGTTCCCAAATTTCTGAAGCTGTTGTTCGATAATGTATTTGAGGATTATCCGTATTCTCAAACTGCTGGGGGATAAAAATACTAGGATCTTTTGCTTTTTGTCTCTCAACTTCCGACACTGATCCACCTATGCTTTCTTCAGCTTTCGTTAAGATAAGTTCCGCACCCAAGGCCAAAATAATCTTTTTTCTTTCCTCACTCATATTTTCCGGCATTACAATGACTACCCTATATCCTTTTTGGACACCGACCAAAGCAATCCCTATTCCGGTATTACCTGAAGTTGGTTCCATTATTGTCATACCGGATTTTAAAACTCCACTAGTTTCTGCCTGTTCAATCATATGTTTAGCAACTCTGTCCTTAATACTTCCTCCAGGATTCAGAAATTCTGCTTTAGCAAAAATATTTAACCCGGTCAGTTTCTTCAGACTAACCATAGGCGTATTGCCAATGATATCTAGAATACTTTCAGTAATCATCTTATCTACTCCTTCGTTTTATTCATGACCCTATAGATTTGTGGAAAAAGCCGTTCACTTTGTTGTTATGCATTTACTTCCGCCTATATGATAATTCTTCAGTTGTTCAAATACTCTACCGAAATTTTGTGATACCAATTGCTCAATCGAATCAAAAAGCCTTTGTCCCTGTTAAGGGACAAAGGCTTAGGTTTTTTGATACCATATTCTTTATGAGTTAAATTTAGAAACGACCGATTACTTCGCGTCCAATAATCATGCGCTGAATCTGATTTGACCCTTCGTAAATTTGGGTGATTTTGGCGTCCCTCATCATGCGTTCAACTGGGAATTCCGAACAGTAACCATATCCACCCATCAGCTGTACACAGTTTGTGGTAACTTCCATTGCGACGTCTGTGGCGAAGAGCTTTGCCATTGATGCTTCTTTGTTATGGGGCATTTTGTTATCCTTGAGCCATGCAGCTCTGTAAATCAGCATCTGGGCAGCATCTATCTTAGTAGCCATGTCGGCAATCATGAACTGAACGCCCTGATTCGCTGCCAGTGGTTTATCAAATTGTTTTCTTTCCTTAATGTAATTGATCGTATATTCTAAGGCTCCCTCAGCAATTCCTAAACCCTGGGCACCAATCGTGATTCGACCACCCGCTAGCAGCCCCATAGCAACCGCGAAACCATTGTTGATTTCTCCCAAAACATTTTCTTTAGGCACTTTTACATTTTCAAAATAAAGTTCACAAGTTGGGTCAGCGTGCATACCCATTTTTTCAATGGGTTTGCTTATTGTAAACCCTGGGGTGTCTTTTTCTATGATTAAGCAAGTAATTCCTTTGCCTTTAGGTTGTGATGGATCTGTCTTAACAAAGGTGCAATAGGTCGTTGCATGTCCACCATTGGTAATAAATATTTTGTTACCGTTGACTAGGAAATGGTCGCCTTTATCTTCAGCGTTGCATTTTAGGGCTGCAGCGTCGGATCCGGCGTTAGGCTCTGTCAAGGCATAGGCACCAATAATCTCGCCAATGGTCAGTTTGCGCAAATATTTTTCTTTTAATCTCTGACTACCATAGAGATAAATACTCATACAACCCAAACCAGTGTGTACGCTGGTTACAACTGCTGTCGATGCGCAGGCCTTAGCTAACTCCTCAACGATAATGGCAAAGTCTAGATAGGTACCTCCGCCACCGCCCCATTCCTCTGGAATAGGGAAACCTGTTAGGCCTAGTTCTCTCATCTTTTTCCAGCTTTCCATGGGAAACTCATGGCTTTTGTCGAGTTTTTCTGCTAAAGGTGCAACTTCGCTTTTGGCGAATTTCCTCACCATGTCTCTTACCATAAGGGTTTCATCACTTAGTTGAAATTCCATATTTACTCCACTCCAATCCTTTTATATTTATATAAACTTATATAAAACTTAGTCAGCATCGACACGGATGAGCATAGCATCGCCTTGAGCATGACCGGCACAGATTCCGCAGACTCCATAACCACCGCCACGACGTTTCAGTTCATAAGCCAACGTCATAACGATTCTTGCTCCGCTTGCTCCAATAGGATGACCGAAGGCTATCGCTCCACCGTTGACATTGACCTTTTCAAACATTTGTTCCTTAGTCATTCCCAGGATGCTGCGGGCGCTAACGAGTGCCACAGCCGCAAACGCTTCGTTGATTTCAACCAGTTTAATGTCATCCATTGTCAAATTGTTTTGTTCGAGGACCTTCTTAATGGAAAGACCGGGAACGGTCGCAATATCTTTCGTGGGTTGTGAAACTTCAGCATAGTCAACGATGGTGAAA